>NZ_JBHGAQ010000060.1:0-640 GCF_042610505.1 Chryseobacterium sp. sg2396
TACACGCAACATTCGTTACTACCGTTGTTCCGCTTACTGCACTGGCAGGTTGGGTTACCGTAGCATTAACAGTCGCTGTACATCCGTTCGCATCAGTGATTACTACTGTATACGTTCCTGCTGCTAATCCCGTTCTGTCTTCAGTGGTGATTCCACCACCCCAATTGAAAGTATATGGTGCTGTTCCTCCTGAAGGTGTTAGGTTGATCGCTCCGTTGGAAGCGCCGTTACACGCAACATTCGTTACTACCGTTGTTCCGCTTACTGCACTGGCAGGCTGGGTAATTGTGAAATTTCTGGATAAAGTACATCCATTAGCATCGGTAATGGTCACTGTATAAGTTCCTGCAAAAAGACCGGTAGCTGTTGCAGCCGTTCCCCCTACCGGAGACCATGAATAGGTATAAGGTGCTGTTCCGCCTGAAACGGTAACAGCTGCTATTCCTGTTGCACCGCCATTACATGCGATATTCGTCTGGGAAGTAGCTGCAACAAGAGCTGCAGGCTGGGTTACCGTTGCATTTACAGTTCCTGTACATCCGTTAGCATCGGTAATGGTTACCGTGTAGGTTCCCGCTGCTAATCCCGTCCTGTCTTCTGTTGTAATTCCGCCACCCCAGTTGAAAGTATATGGTGCTGT
>NZ_JBHGAQ010000061.1:0-563 GCF_042610505.1 Chryseobacterium sp. sg2396
TAATAGTAGTGGTAGTAGTAATAAAAGTGATAGTGGCAGTAGTAATTCACCTGGATCAAGGGGATATCGTCATACATCTGAAGGAAAAGCAAAGCTTACAAATATAAAAATGACTAATCCTAATCTAAATCATGGAAATATCCAGACAAGAGCCGGAGGAAACATTCAAACAGCAATAAATAAAAGATTAGATGAAGCTAGTAAATAAATTATTAATAACCGTTTTTGCTATATTAACTGTTATAGCCATATACTTTTTCATTTATTATTCTAATAATCAAGATTTAAATGATGTAAAAGTTGAAGGTTATGTTTTTAATTCCAATAACATGCCTTTAAAAAATGTTAAGGTGACAGTAGTCAATGAAAGATACGAGAATGATAATGGACTTAAAAATTATGATGAATATTTAGGTCAAGATAGAATAGAATTAAAAACGGACGATAAAGGATATTATTCAACTGTGTTAAAGAAAAGTGCTTATGTGTATATTCTTTTACAAAAAGGCGGCTATAAATCTATTGAAGAAAAAGGTAAGCATGCTAAAAAATCACTTTTTTTT
>NZ_JBHGAQ010000062.1:0-520 GCF_042610505.1 Chryseobacterium sp. sg2396
CGGTAGTTCCATCATAGGAATTGGCAGGAACCACAAAACTGTCCAAAAGATTTCCCAATGTATCTACTACGTAAAAACGCTTTCTGCCCTTGATCAGTTTCCCTCCGTCAACACCGATATTTTCTGTACTTGTAGAGGTGTTTTTAGTAGTCTGGCTATCAATGATCGCTGTTGTGGGCTGCCATTCCTTGTCCTCCATCATGCGGTTGTTTGCAATCAGTAATCTATTGATATTATCCCAGGTGCCGTCCTTAACCCATTGTCGATAATACCAGTAAACCGTTTGCCAGGGCGGAAACTCTCCCGGAATATCACGCCACACACAGCCATTTTTAGTAAGATAAAAGATGGCGTTCACTATTTCAGATAAATCCCATTTGCTCTTTCTTTTTACAGGTAGGATATTTTTTATAACTTGCCAGCTCTTGGCAGAAAGGTCTGAACTATATGTTTTTATTCGCATTTAAACAATATAAAACCTTTCTGCTTTTTTTCAAAATAAATAACTCAAACAGCTTCT
>NZ_JBHGAQ010000007.1:0-200313 GCF_042610505.1 Chryseobacterium sp. sg2396
TAATCACCTCATGGTTTTTACCCGAGTTCACGTTAGTTTTAGTATGTACTACCCGATTTTCCTTATTTGATTGACTTTGACTATCGCAAGAGATTGGTGAAGCCAGTAAAAATGTCCAGCAAAGGATAACAATGTTTTGATTACCTAATTTCACTTTCATTATAACGGTAATTTTAGATACAATAATTTTCCACAACTTAGTTGAAGTTCATGAAATTACAAGACAGGAGATTAAATTAAACCCCACACGAAAATTTAGTGACCATTCCACAATACATTGCTTTAAAATTCAGTAATAGTACTGAATGATTTTTAAATAAATTACATTAATATTGTGCTATTGATAAAGTATCGGCTAATATGTTAGCTGCAGATTGGGGATTGATGTTATTCTCTATAATTTATCTGTTGGTCATAATTTAGCCATGATTTTAGTAACTATTATTATGCTAACAGAGCATATGGGAACATCATCGAGTTCCTAAGTGGGAAATTAATTTCAGTCTAAATTTTTACAATTTATATTATATAAAATGGGATTTGTAAAACAGTGTAATAATTTTTTTTAATAACCACCCTGCTTATAACTAAAAAATGTTATTGCAATTTTAAAGATATAATCAACTAAAAACTAATAATCTAAATAACCATGAAATCAAAATTCAAAAAATTGATGCTTTTGAGCATTACAACAGCTACTTTACTGGGGCTTACATTTTGTAAAAAAAATACTTATTCTAAAACTACAACAAGCTTAGTAAGTATTTTTGAAGATTACAATAAGAATAACGAAATTAAAAATACAGTTGATACCATAGTTCTTGACAATGATCAAATGTTTATTGACTGGTCTTGGCAAAAATTTTTATGGTTAACCTCAAATACCAAAGATAATGTTCCTGTATTTATGAAAGAACTAAAACAGGTTAATGATTTTGGTGAAGAAATAAAAATAGATTTTTTAAAAAAGAAAGGATTACCATCTTCATACTTAAAAGATGGTAAATTACCATTAATCTTAGATTTGTATCAACAAGCAGACGGAACAAAATTGAGTAGCAAGAGCAATTCTCTCGTAAGATATTCGATACATGCTAATGACGGAATATTAGAGATGTTTAATTCAGACGATGCATCAGCAATTATTAGCCAAGCAGCTGAAATACTAAAAAATGATAGCTTAAAGCGCTCTATTCGTGAGAGTAAAAATCAATATCCTGTTGGTGCTACCGAAATTAAAATAGCTTGGATAAAAACATCTGAAGTAGTAGATTCTACTAAAACTTTTAATATCACTGCAATTGTTAATAAACCTGATAAAAATTTGGACGAAAATTATAATAACGTTGAGCTACAAAGAATGTCTATGATTGGTTTTCATATATTTACAGTTACAGCAGAGCACCCTGAAGGCGTGTGGTCAACTTTCGATCAACGAGATTTAGCACCAGATAGAACAAGTTTTCATGGAAACCCTGTAAATTCTAAATCAGATAAATACACATTATTCGATGGAAACTCTGTTGGAAATACAGAAGATGGAATTATTCAAGATACAACCACTCTTACTCCGAAAGTTAAAAATAAAGTATTTCAATCCCATCCTGAAGGAGTTAGATACAATCAGGCATCTCAAGGAATGGACGTTATCAAAGAAGATAGAGAGTTTGTTACAATGATTAAATCTAGTAACGAATTAGCTAAAAAAGCCCTTACGAATGATAAAGTTAAAATATGGGCGAACTATAAATTAGTGGGCTCTATATGGTCAAAAACTAATGCTCCAATTAATGAGTTGCTGGATGGAAATTTATCAAAACCATATGGTATCGGTAATGGGCAAAGTTTTGGCAGTTTAAATTTAGCAAATGTCACTATGGAAACCACATTCCAAGCAGAAGGAATGAATTGTTTTACTTGTCACTCTATGAATAATAATTTATATAGGACAAATGCATCAAAAAAAATAAATGTTAAGTCTCCTTTGATTAACTCACACTTATTTGAAAAATATGCAGAGTTAAAAGCAGCATTATTAGCAAGTCAAGGAGCAGCCAAAACTGACATTAATAAAAAATTGAATACTACTACAATGAAATCTTCTAATAATATAGATGAAATTAATAAGTTAAAAAATAGCATAAGGGAATCATCTCGTGAAGAAGCTAGAGAATTACTTAAAAAGTAGTTATAATACAATAAAAGATTTATAGAGAACCTATTTAATCATTATTCAGCTCTACAATTCTTTCCAAATCCTCCACCAAATGCTTCCGATATCCCTCCGGTTACCGGTACAAAAAACCTCTGAAATCATTTGATTTTCAGAGGTTTTTATTTAGTTGATTTCGGCAAATACCCAAATTCTATTCCCTGTAATATTTTTATAGAGCTCATCAATTATATAATTCCCATTGTTATCTTTTTACATAAGATTATCCAGTAATGAGATTTGCCGAATAAAATCAGAATTTTGATAATCTTCTTTCAAATTTTTGAGAGATAATTTTTTAATAAGTGATTTAAGATTTTTACTGAAAAAATAATGTTCCCTGCTGTTAAATGAAGAATAATACCTTTCTTTTTTAGAATAAATAACCAATCCTGATTTATCATTCTCCAGTACACGAACATATTCGTAATCTTCCCAAAAAATACCCTGATTATAAAAACGGAATATTTCATTTCCTTTTTGGTAACCCCAGATTTCGTCGTTAGAATAAGCATGCCTTATGTTTCCCAGCCTGAGAGTAATAAAATTATAATTTATACTTATTTTATTTTTCTTATCATCCAAACATAACTTGTCATGAAATTTCTCATTTGAAAAATCCCGATAATTCTTGTATATTTTAACCATTTCAAGACAGCTGTCTTTTGGATTTGAGTATATTGTAAAAAGACTCAAAAAACAATGTAAAATCATAGAAAATAGTATTTAATCGCCAAACAAAAATGTTGCAACAGATTTACCTCCGCCGATGGCATCTAAAACACCACCTACTATAGCTCCGGCACCTCCGGCAGTTGCTCCTCCTATAGCTTCTCCTATGGCACCGGCAACAGCTCCATGAGCATCCGCTTTCCAAGGGCACTTCAGTTAAAAAAATCCCATTTTGCCCTGCGTTACTTTGTAAGTAGAACTGCTTTTAGCCACTGCTGCAAATTCAATGACAAACATAAAAAACTTTTTAACACATTTCCTTTTACAGTGGTAAAAAAAAATTAATATTTAAATCTCTAAAAAATCATTTTTATATTTAAACAGGGAAAATATAATGTTAGCTTTCAATATTTTAAAGTTAATGCAGAAATTTTATAAATTCATTTATTCAGATATTGCATTTTGTATTATTAGATATAAATCTTTTTAATTTTTTCGCCAGATGCGGCTGCGGCAAAGATAAAACGCTTAGAAAAGTAGTGTTGGTACGGTTTCCGTCCTTATCCACTTTTAAAACGATGGAACCGCAGCACGGAGAAGGAAAAAAGTAGTTTTCGTACCATGCCCCGCACGCGAAGCATTCTGTAATAATGATTTCTTTTTTTTCAGAATTTTCCATAGTCATTTTGTTTTTTTGGTGTTATTTAAGTCGTTTTAATTTTTCGCATACCTACGGAAAATTATTAATCATCAGTCTCTACCTGTATCTTGTTAAGCAGGGAAACTTTGTACAGCGCGTCAATGACACGTTCATCGATCATCCGCCTGTTTTTTACCCGTCTTATGTAGGCAGGATCCTTTGCTTCTTCTTTCAGGATCATATTGACGGAAGTGGTATAATGCGCAGGCAACCATTTGTCAATGAAATCAAATTTATCGACGATTTTTTTCTTCAGGTAGCGATGTATCGGTTGGCCCATAGAAATAAATAAATTTTGTTTAACCTTTTTTCGTAATTTTGTGTTTGTCCTAAAGGACAATTGTAAAAGCAAATATACAACTATATATTTAATCAACAATATATTATTTAAATTTTAACAATTATTAATTGTTTATTTTAACACAAATTAGCGACTCAATATGAAAATTTACGAAAAGATCCGTGAGTACAGCAAGGGAAAAGGCGAAACCATGAAGGAGATTGCCGAAAAATACGGGGTAACCCCACAGGCTATTCAGATGTATTTTTCAGGAAAAAATGCGATGCCCCTCAACTTCTTGGTTTGGTACATCGAAGAACATCCGGAAATAGACCTGTATGCGCTTTTCAGCAAAGAACACACCCAGATTGTTTCTGAGCCGCGCGCAGAATATCACAAGAGATACAGGAAACAGCACGTAATCGACCGGATCGTCAGTATCCTGGAAGAAGAACTGTAAATAAAATCTACTTTTATATTAGAATACTTATTACCGGAAAAGGAGTTAAAGACTGTCTTTTTCCGGTTTTATTTTAATTTTCATAATGCCGGCAATAACTAATCAATAAACCAGATCTCAAAACGGCTTCCTTGCTCCAGGGGCTTATAATTAAGATAGCCCTTATGCGCTTCGATAATACTTTTGCTGAGGGTTAATCCAATGCCGGAACCACCGCTTCTGGTGGTAAAAAAAGGAAGGAATATTTTATTCTGAATTTCTTTCTGAACGCCCGTCCCGTTATCCTCCACACTTAAAACAATACGTTTATTCTGCATTTTGATTTCCGTTTTAATTGTCTTTTCAGCGCTTCCGGAAACCGCATAAATAGCATTCAGATAAAGATTGATCAGACAGCGTCCGATCATTTTTTCATCCGCCGAAATGGTGAAATTTTCTAATGAATTAATAATTGTGATCTGATTTTTTTCAAATTCGGACTTAAGGAAATTAAGTGCCGACTCTGTAATATCCTTCAGTGAAATATTTCTGAAAACAGGTTTCGGGAGTTCTGCAACCTGCCGGTAGTCGTCCACAAAATTCAGCAGCTGTTTTGATTTTGAATTGATGATCATCAGGCTCTCCTTCATGTCTTGCTGATCTTCTTTTTCGATAACATCCTGATTGGCAATATACTCAAGATTCTGAATCAGGCTGTTTACGGGTGTCAGAGTATTCAACAGCTCGTGGGAAATCACCTTCATCAGATTATTCCACGCCAGCTTTTCTTTCTGTTCGATAATTTTCTGAACCGACTCCAGGCTGATGATACAGAAACGGTGTCTGGCATTCTGAACCTTTTTCGTCCTGAGGGAAAACGACTGTTTTACATTTTCATTAATCGAAATTTCAAAGAATTCCTGTGAGTTTTCGTATTGTGTCTGTTCAATAACCTGATAAAAACCGGGCGCTTTATTTTCGTAAAGACTCCATGAATTGTATTTGGGGATCTGCAGGATCTCCAGGAATACCGGATTTACATAGAAAACGTTCCATTCTTTCTCCTGTTCGGACAGTATCATCAGTCCGATTTCCAGCTGATTCAGGATTTCTTCATACAAAAGTTTATAGGAAGATTGCGAAAGATGTTCCTCTTTGCTTTGATAATAAAGCTTTACTGCATTATCCGCCAAATTGTTACCTTCCGTTTTCGGAAATAATGAAAAATCCTTTTTCTGAATCGCTAACAGTAGTTTTTCCGTTTTCTGAATGTAAGATAATGCTGAAGTCTTTGCCAAAAAAATAAAGATAAGACTCACAAGTGAAAACAAAATACAGTTGATCCACTTATTCTGAGAATAAAAATCAAATGCAACAATTCCGCAGACAATCGACAGCAGAATAAACAATATCCAGAAAATTTCTTTTTTATTCATTATAAATTATAGCCAAGACAGGCCTGAAGCATATATAATTAAACTTTTCATCCAGGATTTATTGCAATAAGTTTGTGGAAGCTTATCAAAATCCAGTATTATTCAACATATTTTAGTGATGCGTACCATGAACCGGCAGCTATTTACAGTTCAAATTTTTCCATCCTCCTGTATAATGCTGCCCGCGACAATCCCAGATCTTCTGCTGCCAGAGAAATATTACCGCGGTGTTTTTTCAGGGCCTTTTTAATCAACAGCTCTTCCATGTCTTCAATATTCAGGTTCGTAATGGACTTCTCCGGTTCTTCATCCTGAGGCATCAGCAATTTCAGAACTTTCTCATGGGAAAGAATTACGCTCCTTTCGATACAGTGGTCAAGTTCACGGATATTGCCCGGCCAGGAATAATGCACCAACTCCGAAACCAAATCTTCATTCAGCATCAGGTCAGTCTTATGGTATTTCTGCTTGTATCTATCCAGAAAATAGGTAGCTAATCCCGGAATATCTTCCTGCCGTTCTTTCAGACTGGGAATATTTAATTCAACCGTATTGATCCTGTAATATAAGTCTTTCCGGAAACGGTTTTCCGAAACAGCTTTTTTAAGGTTTTCGTTGGTAGCAAAAATAAACCGCACATCCAGTAATCGTTCTTTGCTCTCCCCTATTCTGGAGAGTTTTCTGTTTTGGATCAGGCTTAACAGCTTCGTCTGAAGATGAAGGGGAAGATTCCCGATTTCATCCAGGAAAACCGTTCCGTTTTCAGCATTTTCAATTTTTCCGGCATAATCCCGGTGCGCATCGGTAAATGCGCCTTTTTTATATCCGAATAATTCCGCTTCAAAAAGATTTTCGGAAAGGCTACCCAGATCGATATGCACAAAAGGCTGGCTCTTCCTGTTTGAAAGTTCATGAACATATTCTGCCAAAACATATTTTCCCGTTCCATTTTCTCCCAGGAGCAAAACATTAGCATCTGTGGCAGCAACCCTTTCGATCTGTCCCATTACCTCCTGCATCGCCGGCGATTTGGTTTCAAGCTGATATTGATTAATTTTAATGCTTACACTTTCCCACTGATTTAGCTTTCTGTTTTTCCGCGATATATCGACGGCCAAATTTACGGAAGCATATAGCTTCTCATTATTCCAGGGTTTCAGGATAAAGTCGGATGCTCCGTTTTTCAGGGCTTCAACAGCCAATTCCACTTCGCCGTAAGCTGTCATAAGGATGATCGGAAGCTGGGGTTCCAATGTTTTGATCTCCTTCATCCAGTACAACCCGTCCTGCCCGCTTTCAAAACCTTTCCGGAAATTCATATCCAGAAGCACAGCATCCACCTGGTGCTCGGATAAAAACTTCAGAATGTTTTTGGGCTGACTCAGGCAACTGACTTCGGTAAAAAATTTCTTGAGCCAAACCCTCGCCGAAAACAAAATATCCTCGTCATCATCAACAATTAATATATGGGCTTCTTTTTTTCGCATTTCTGAATTAAAATTTATAGCAATTTTTTACGTTCAAAACGTTCTTTTGCTTCAATTGGAGCTAAGTGTAATTTTCTTTCCAGTTCTTTTTTAGGCGGCAGTTCGGTCCGGTATTCAGCGACCATGATGCCATCTTTGTGCATTTCCAGGAGTTCTATCTGTTCCTTACTGCTTTCGGCACAAAGGATTAATCCGATCGGCGTTTCTTCTCCTTCCTGTTTTTCGTTTTTGTTGAGCCATTTCAGGTACAGCTCCATTCTGTCCTTTATGCTTCGCCTGGAATTTCCCCAATTTCAGTTCGATGGCCACTAATCTTTTAAGCGAACGGTGGAAAAATAACAAATCAAGATAAAAATCTTCGCCGTCGATAATCATTCTTTTCTGACGTTCCACAAAGGCAAATCCTCTTCCTAATTCCAGAATAAATTTTTCCAGTCCGTGAAGGATGGCCGTTTCAATGTCTTTTTCCAGATAATCGTTTTGTAACCTAAGAAAATCTAATAAATAAGGATCTTTAAAAGTATTGATGGGAAAATTTTCGCTTTGAGATGACTGCAGATTGGCAATTTCTGTCCGTTCAAAGGTTTTATTGGCGATTTGTTTGCGAAGTTCTCTTTTTCCAAGTGCTCCTTCAATAGCCAAATTTGCATAAAACAATCTTTGCTCTATTGACTTTAAAGGAATTAGAATCAAAAAATGTGACCCGCTTAATTGTCGTGCCAGTGGAACGACAATTTGCATATCCGGAAAAACATCGGCAAACTGAATCATTCTCCGTACATTTTTTTCAGCAAAATTTCTTCCATAAGCATTTTCCAATTGTGTCGCTACTGTCGTCACAATCTGTTTTCCATATTCTGCGCGCTGGTTTTGCAGAATGTCGTCATTGATCCTTTTACCCACCTGCCAAAACAAAATCGTAAGTGTGCTGTTGGCCTGCATTGCCACCTGATGACGGCTTTGCTCGATCAGCCTTGATAGGTCAATAAAAAGTTCTTCGTTGGAAAATACCTTTAGGTTATGGTGAGACTGTGTGTTTTCAAATTTTTTAGCCATCGTTTTTACTATTCATCATTTATAAAGTTTACCCGAAATAAAAATCCCTCATCAATTATACTAAAATGTCCGTTTCCGTACAAAAAGTGTCCGATACCGAACAGTTTTAAAATTAATAAAATTATATTCAATCACATTTACAGAGAGTTACAGTATTATAAACCTGTGGCATTTTCATTGTGTAATTTCCTGTAAGTAAAAGAGTTATCTACAATATGGATACGAAAATAGTAAAAAAGAAATCCAAACTGAAATTTATCTTTATCATCATCGCACTGGCTTTGGCCATTTCGGCTTTTGGGTGGTATTTTATTAATCAGAAAAAAACATATAATGTAAAACAGGAAGACATCACCATTGATGAAGTAACCCAAGGGAAATTTGAAGATATGCTGATGGTGACTGCGCAGACGCAATCGCTTAATTCTTCCCTGGTCAACGTTCTGGAAGGCGGTGCCGTGAAAGAAATTTTTGCGGAAGACGGGCAGATGCTGACGAAAGGACAACCGATTGCAAGAGTTTATAATCCAAATACGGAATTCAATTACCTCAATCAGGAAACGGGAATCATGCAGCAAATCAGCCAGATGAGAAGTTCACTTCTGGAACTGAAGAATCAGGAATTCAGCCAGGATAAGGAAGTACTGCAATCACAGAATGATTACAATACGGCTTTGCAGACTTTTAATCTGCAGAAAAGATTGTACGATGCGGAAATCGGCAAGAAAACGGACTACGACGTAGCCCTTCAGAATCTGACTTATCAGAAGGAGAGAAAATCAATTGTAGAGAAAGGTGCCCGCAATGAAAAAGCCTCCCGGAATTCACAGTTTGCAGCGATTAACAGTTCCATCAGACAGATGGAAAAAAGTTTAAGCATCCTCCGTTCCAATAAAAATAATTTCCTGATTATGGCTCCGGCTTCGGGACGGCTGTCTTCATTCAGCATTTCTCCCGGACAAAATTTAACCTCGGGTGAAAGCATCGGAAAAATCGATCTGATGGGCGGATACAAACTGGTGGCAAAAGTGGATGAATATTACATCAGCAAATTAACAAACGGCATCAAAGGAACGCTGGACAACAATGGCAAAGAATACGAAGTGATCATCACCAAAATCCTTCCGGAAGTAAAGGAGGGACAGTTTTCGGTAGAGCTGAATTTTATAGAAGCTAAAATGGAGAATCTGAAAATCGGGATGACGTTCGGTGTAAAGCTGAAATTATCCGCCGACACCCAAAGCATGATGATTCCGAAAGGCAATTTCTACAAAGACACCAATGGAAAATGGATCTTTGCAGTCAAAGGAAACAAAGCCGAAAAACGCAACATCAGCCTGGGAAGGGAGAATCCGCTATATTACGAGGTGGTTTCAGGGCTTAAGCCAGGCGAATCGGTAATTACGTCGGATTATTCGGAGCTGAAAAAATATGAAATTCTTGATATTCAAAAATAAATTAAAATGATTTGGACAAAAAAATTCCTGTGTGTATGCATTATTGTTCTTTCAGCTTTCAGTTCTGCGCAGGAGCAGCTGATGCCGGAGGTAGATGAAAGAGTGGAGATTGTAAGTATTGTTTTCAGGCTGGCAGGGGCAGAAGAATACAGCCAGGATTATAACAAAAAATATGCAGAGGACATTAATGCCTATTTTGAACCTTACAAAAATGCAGAAGTTATAAAATTTGTACAGGAAAACCGTAACAAACACGGTCTTGGATATGATGCCGTGATGTCTATGGCACTCCATCTTTCATTTAAAAATAAAAAATTCAGCTTCACCAAAGAAAAGGAAAGCACACTGGAAAAAAGATGGGAAAAAGTAGAGGTGAAAAAATTTGTCTCCCTGCTGAATAAATTTTATAAGAATTCTGATTTTCAGAAGTTTTTCGATAACCATTCTGCCAGTTATGCAAAGGCAGTGCAGGCATACGGGCAAAGTATTCTGAAGGATTTTAATCAGAACTGGTATCCCCATTTTTACGGTAAAGCCCCTAATGAGGAATACAGGATCATTTTAGGTTATGGGAACGGTGGCGGCAATTACGGGATCACCCTGCATCCTGAGCATCATAAGACCATTGTATACGCTGTGGTTGGCGTTTCGGACTTTGATTCCGACGGAAACGCAATATTTGATAAAAATGAGTTCCAGCCTTTGCTGATCCACGAATTCAATCATTCGTTTGTCAATTACATCCTGGAAATGAAGAATTACAAATCCGAGCTTAAAGCGCCTGCAGAAAAAATTTATTCCCTGGTAGAAAAAGAAATGAAATCGCAGGCTTACGGTGATTGGGAGACCATGATTAACGAGAGTCTTGTAAGAGCAGCAGTGATCCGGTACATGATAGACAACCATTATCCTCAGAGCACTATTGATGAGGAAATCCAAATGCAGAGAGGACGTAAATTTTTATGGATTAAAGAATTGACGGAACTTCTCGGAAAATATGAAGAAAGCAGAAACAGATTCCCTGTTTTGGAGGATTTTTATCCGGAAATCATTGCATTTTATAAAAATTTAGAGCCAAAGTTACAAGGGATTATCGATAACCAGCCAAAAGTCGTTTCGGTCTCTCCAGATATTATGGATAAAAACGATGTTGATTCTAAGATTACGGAGATTATCATTACTTTC
This sequence comes from Chryseobacterium sp. sg2396, assembly GCF_042610505.1. Classification (NCBI taxonomy): domain Bacteria; kingdom Pseudomonadati; phylum Bacteroidota; class Flavobacteriia; order Flavobacteriales; family Weeksellaceae; genus Chryseobacterium; species Chryseobacterium sp. sg2396. The sequence continues at coordinate 10,925 of NZ_JBHGAQ010000007.1, forward strand.
AGCAAGGAAATGTTAGGAAAAGGAGTTTCCATCAATCTCGGGGAATCGGGAAAAGAGCATTTTCCGCTGAAAAAATTTGAAGGATACTTAAACAATAATACAGCAATAAAAATTCAGACCGAAATGAAGCCTGACACAGAATATGAGTTTGTTTTAACGGGTAATAAATTTATATCGAAGGATGGATATCCGCTGCAGCGAACCTCCATTAAGTTTAAAACTAAGTAAAAACTCGTTAGGCACGACCAATAAGCTATTCACCAGATCATATATTAAATTTTATCTAACCTTAAAAAATTTTCAAATGATAAACATTACAAACCTTTCCAAAATCTATAAAACCGAAGATGTTCAAACCCATGCACTTAATAACGTCAGCCTTCAAATCAAAGAAGGCGAATTCGTAGCAATCATGGGACCATCAGGCTGCGGAAAATCGACTTTCCTCAATATTCTGGGCCTGCTGGACAGTGCTTCCTCAGGTTCTTACCAATTTGAATCGGTGGAAACCATCGGGATTTCTGAAAAGAAAAAGTCGGACATCCGAAAGAAAAATATTGGTTTCATTTTTCAGAATTTTAATCTGATTGATGAACTCACTGTCTACGAAAATATCGAATTGCCATTGATCTACAACGGCATTTCTTCCTCAGAAAGAAAAAGACGGGTGGAAGAAATTATGGAGAAAATCAACATCGCACACCGGGCAAAACATTATCCGCAGCAACTTTCCGGAGGTCAGCAGCAGAGAGCGGCCGTTGCGAGGGCTTTGGTAACAAGACCAAAACTTATCCTGGCTGATGAGCCCACGGGAAATCTGGACAGTTCTAATGGAAATGAAGTAATGAATCTCCTCGCAGAACTTCACAGAGAAGGCTCTACGATCGCGATGGTAACGCACTCTTCCTATGATGCCGGTTACGCTTCAAGAATCGTGAATATGAAAGACGGTGAGATTTTCTCCGAAGAACATGCTGAGCAGAGAAAAGATGTTTTCGAAAAAGCAGACGCAAAAAACTTTGAGTAAAAAAGCAGTAAGCGTGGTGATCGGAACAGGATGTTATTGAACGTAATAATTTAAACATCCAACTTCCATCATCCAGCTTCCAACCTAAAAAACTACAATTATGCTAAACAACTGGCTCAAAATTGCCTTCATCAATTATAAAAAGAACTGGCTTTCCACGATCATCAACCTGTTTGGACTGACCATTGGTTTGACAGGTTTTATGCTCATCCTGATGCACTGGAATGATGAAGAATCTTACGAAAAATGGAATCCGAAGAAGGATAACATCTACGCATTTCAGCAATACAATCCAAAAGAAAATACCTACAGCCCGAGTATCTCATATCCTCTTGCAGACCGTACATTGAAAGTTATTCCGGAAATCAGGGATTATGTTTTGTTCAGTGGTTCGGGAATGGCTTTTAAGATGACTGCTAAAAATAAAACCGTTTACCAGAAGGAAGGAATGAACGTCTCCCAGAACTTTTTCAACTTTTTTCCATTCAGACTGGCAGCAGGAAGTTTTAAGGATGCTTTAAAAAATGAAAATTCAATTGCATTTTCCACCAAAGCGGCCAAAAACCTTTTCGGTAAAACAAATATCGTCGGAGAAAATGTAAAATTCGATAATAAAAATTATATCGTTACCGCAGTTTATGAATTACCAGAAGGAAACAGTGTGATAAAACCGGAATTTGTAGTGCTGGCTTATGATAATTTAAAAAATGATAAAGAAGGTTGGGGAAATTTTAATTACGGATGCTTTTTTATGCTGGATAAAAATGCAGATACGGAAGCCATTCAGGAAAAAATACTGAAAGAGGTGTTTCTGTACCGGGCAAAAATAAATGCGCAGGGAGCGGGTGTTACCCCTGAAAAATATCTGGAGTTATACGGTCCGCAAGGAAGCCTTTTAACCCCGCTGGACCAGATGAAACTCCATGGAAAAGCTTATTGGTTTGGAACAGGCGATTTTAAAACCATGATGATCCTCTTCAGCCTTTCCGTTTTAATTGTTATTTTGTCGGCCATCAATTTTATCAATCTGAAAACAGCGCAGGCTTCCCAGCGTGCCAAAGAAATCGGGGTGCGAAAAGCCATCGGAAGCACGAAAACCCAGCTGGTCCTTCAGTTTTTACTGGAAACATTTTTACTTTGTTTTACATCCTATTTTTTATCGCTGGCACTCACCGAACTCCTGTTGCCAAGCTTCAACAAATTCTTTGATAAAGAAATCGTGATGAACGACTGGCATATTTACCTGTATTCATTTGCAATGGTATTGGCTGTAACGCTTATTTCCGGATTGGTTCCCGCTACCTACCTGGCCAACTTCAAAGCCATCGAAACACTGAAAGGAAATTTTGCCAGAAGCAGACATGGAATATGGCTCAGAAACGGCATTTTAACGCTGCAGCTTATTATTTCTTCATTCTTCATCATCGGCGGTCTGATCGTCAACAGCCAGGTAAAATACATGATGGGTAAAGACCTTGGATTTAATGGAAAACAGATTTTTCTTGTTTCCTTCAATGAAAATAACCCTAAACCCTGGCTGAAATACGAACGCCTTAAAAATGAGATGCGGAAAATACAAGGTGTTGAGGAGGTATCATATGGAGAAGCCGTGGCCGGAAGCTACCGTTACAGCAATTCTAATATCGATTACAAGGATAAAACCATTTATGCACAGCACGGCTCAATGGATTACAATTATCTTCCTTTTATGGGCATTAAGCTTCTCAAAGGACGCTGGCTGGATCCAAAACTGGCTTCAGATACCATCAATAATGTGCTGGTGAATGAGACTTTCGTGAAGCAATTCGGATGGACGGATGATCAGGCTTTCAAAAATGAATTTCGCCCGGGTTTTGATGATAAACCGTACAAAATTGTAGGGATCGTAAAAGATTTTAATCTTAAAAGCCTGAAATCCGAAATAGAACCCATGATATTTTTCCATTACCGGGCCACATCATGGAAACGCTTTAATGTTTACAACATCCAGCTGAAACTGAAACCCGACGATATACCGGCCACCGTAAAAAGAATTAAAAAATACTGGGAGAGCAATGTGGAACCGGGCTATCCGTTTGATTCCTATTTCATCGACAAGCAGTTCGCAAAAACGTTCGAGAAATACCAGAAGCAGCAGACCTTATTCACGATCCTGAACGCAATGGTACTGATGGTAGCTTTATTAGGATTATTCGCTTTGTCATCATTGATGATCGAGCAAAAACTTAAAGATGTCGCCATCAGGAAAACTCTAGGCGCATCAGACGGAACTTTAATCATGGGATTAACAAAACAATTCCTGTGGATTACTTTGATCGCCGTTTTAATAAGCATCCCGATCAGTTATTATCTGATGAACGAGTGGTTGAAAGACTTTGCCTACCGTATCGATATGCCGGCTTTTCCTTTCGTTCTCAGTCTGATTCTATTGTTGATCCTGACCTTTGCTGTCGTGAGCATCAAAGCTTACCAAGCGACAAAAGTGAATCTTGTGAAATATTTAAAGTACGAATAAAAGAACCCGAAGGGTTCAAGATAAATAGCCGTAAGTGAAACCTACGGAAGCTTGTGAAATATCTGAAATATGAATAAGATGGAAGCTGGGTAATGGGAGCAGGACGTTTTTCTGCACAAAAGTTAACAGGATCTCCCATCATCCGGCTTCCAACCTAAAAAACAACAATTATGCTAAAGAACTGGCTCAAAATAGCATTCATAAATTACAGAAAAAACTGGCTTTCCACCATCATCAATGTGTTGGGGCTGAGTGTCGGGCTGTGTGTTTTCCTGTTGATATTTATCCATTGGCAGGATGAAAAATCGTATGAACAATGGATTCCGGACAGGGAAAATATCTATTTCGTAGAAAACGGCAATGCTTCTTTCGGAATGATGTCCAGCTCCAGCTATCCGGAAATCTTTGTCTTAAAAGAAAATTTCCCGGAGATAGAAGATGCCACGATCCTCAATGATTGGGGAAAGCAGAAGCTCAGTTTTAATGGTAATTCCGCATATGTTCCAGGAACGGCTTCGGTAGACTCTTTTTTCAGGTTTTTCAGGTTTGAAGAAATAGCGGGGAATTTCCGGAACGCTTTGTCAGATAAAGGAAAAATAGCCCTTTCAATGGAAACCGCCCGTTTGCTTTTCGGTGACGATTATCTTAACGCGATTGGCAAATCCATTACCAACGATTCTAATGACAACAAATACGTGGTCACAGCGATTTACAGACTTCCCGAAGGCAATACGGTTTTCAAACCCGGTTTTATTTACAAAAATCCGTATCTGGAACAGTCAAAAGATCAATGGACCAGCTACAGTTATAATGGTTTTTTTAAAATCAGACCCGGCACGGATATCAGAGCACTCGAAAATAAACTGTCAAGACAGATGCAGGTGCAAGACGAAATTGCTTCAAAAAAATGGGGCTTAACCATCGATAAGAAAAATCTGACGATGGTTTATCTTACCCCAATCAACAAAATGAAACTGGATGCCAGAAGTGACGGCATCAGCAAAGGGGACAAAAAATCGATTATGATCCTGATGGGATTGTCTGTTTTGATTTTAGCCTTGTCGGGAATCAATCTCATTAATCTCAAAACCGCGCAGGCGTCCCAAAGAGCCAAAGAGGTCGGCGTGAGAAAAGTGGTAGGAAGCTCGAAAACAGCTTTGGTTTTACAGTTTTTGCTTGAGACTTTTATGATTTGTCTGGTAGCTTATGTAGTTGCTTTTGCAATGGTGGAGCTGCTCCTGCCTTCTTACAACAAATTCCTGAGCAAAGATATTAAGCTAATTGATCCGAATCTGTTTGTTTACACAGGATTATTGCTGATAGTCTTTTCCTTGATTTCAGGATTGATTCCGGCACTTTATCTGTCGAATTTCAAGCCGATCAATACGCTGAAAGGCAACTTTGCAAGAAGCAAAAACGGGGTCTGGCTGAGAAACGGGATTTTGACTTTGCAGTTGATTATCTCATCGTTTTTCATCATCTGCTCATTGATTATCCACACTCAGGTACGTTATATGATGAATAAAGATCTGGGCTTCAGAGGCGACCAGGTAATTCAGATTAATTTCAAAAAAGGAAGCTGGGAAAATAATTTCAATGTTAAAAAATACAAAAGGCTGAAAACCGAACTGGCAAGAATTCCCGGTGTAACCGATATCACCGGTTCTGTAAATTCTATAGGGAACGGCACAGCCAATGCCTCAGTTGTAAAATTGTCTACAGATACTACCCAAACAGCTCAGACGATGCTGGGCGGGATTGACGAAAATTTTTTAAAATTTTATAAAGTAAAATTCCTTGCCGGGCGGGATCTGGACTGGAAAAAAGCCTCCGACACCATTAATGGTGCTGTTGTGAATGAAACCTTTGCGGGAAAGTTAGGCTTTAATCCGAAAACGGCTTTGGGAAAAGAATTCTTTACGGGTTGGGACGGCAAGAAAAAATATACAATCCTGGGCGTGGTGAAAGATGTTAACTATGCTGGTGTAGAACAAACGGTTATGCCGATTGTCTACTTCAATTATGACAGGAACTGGGTTAAAAATAATATGAACAATCTTCAAATCAAAATTTCCGGAAAAGATATCAACGGAACCTTGGCACGCATCAAAGAATTCTGGACCACCAAAGCGGAACCGGGCTATCCTTACGAATTTGAATTTGTAGATAAACAATTTGCGAAAACATTTGAGAAATTCCAGAAACAACAGACCTTATTTACAACATTAAATATTGTGGTTTTGGTCATCGCATTATTAGGATTATTTGCTTTGTCATCATTATTGATTGAACAGAAACTAAAAGACGTTGCCATCAAGAAAACCTTAGGCGCAGATGAAAAAACCATTGTCTGGGATTTAACCAAAAGATTTCTGTTGATTTGCGTCCTTGCCGTTTTCATGAGCATTCCGTTTGGATATTATGCGATGAACGAATGGCTGAAAGATTTTGCTTACCGAATTGAGATGCCTGTTTGGCCATATATCCTGAGCATGCTTTTGTTATTGATTCTGACTTTTGTTGTCGTGAGTTTAAAAGCCTACCGTGCTACCAAAATCAACCTTGTAAAATACCTGAAGTACGAATAAAGCCGGAAGCTGGGTGATGGAAGCTGGAAGTTTTAGAAACTGCAATCAAACGTCCATCTTCCAATATCCTTTATCCAATCATCTAAAAACAATGAAAAAACTATTCTTCCTATTCATTATTAATCTTCTTCCGGCTCAGCAGAACTGGACGTTAAGGCAATGCCTGGATTATGCTTCCGCCAATCATCCGCTGATTAAGCAATCTGCGGTAAATGTTCAGAAAAACGAAAGGCAGATCTCTGCGGCCAAAGGAATGCTGCTGCCTTCTGTAGACGCAGGAATCAATCACAACTATAACTTCGGAAACGGAATCAATCCGCAGAACAATCAACGGGAGGCCATCAATACCCAGAGTGACAATCTGTACGCGCAAGTCGGTTGGGAACTGATGAACTGGCGGAATTACCTCAATATTTCTTTGTCGAAAATTAACAAAGAGACCTCGACCTACCGAATGAAACAGGCTCAGAATGAAGTCAGGCTGAATGTCATCCAGATGTTTTTCACCTATCAGAACAGTAAAAGCTGGCTGGAGGTTTTGGAAACGCAGCTTTCCGGAATTGAAGATCAGATCAAACGTACCGAGAAAGAAGTTGAAATCGGAAACCGTCCGAAAAGTGATATTTACGACATCAAAGCCAACCTCGGAACCATGCAGGAACAGTGGGTATCCGCAAAAAATCAACGCGATATTTCCAAAATAAACCTGCTGAATGCTCTGGCGATTACTAAAGACACACTGGAATTCTCAAAGCCTGAAGAAAGCCTTACCGAAGCAGATTTTACCGACAGCAATTTTGTCCGGGATCTCCTGGAGAAAAATCCCGCTTATCAAACGGCTCTCACAGAAATTAAAGCCCAGCAGAAAAATGTTGAGATCGCAAAATCCGGTTATTTACCAACAATAAACGGCTCATACACATGGTCCAGTTTTTATAATAAAATTATGGGGCAGCCCGCCGCTGATTTTTCGGAGCAGATCAAAAACAACAAGAATCAGCAGGTCTCGGTGGGCCTTAATATTCCTGTTTTCAATAAATTTCAGGTGAAAAATAATGTAGAGATTGCCCGGCTGAATGTCATCAATTCAAATTATGACCAAGATATCATCATCAACAATCTTACCCAGAGCATCAATTCAATCAGAATCCAATTTCTGAATGCCCGTGAAAAATATCACCTGCTGGAAACCAATTTTGAGAACCAGAAGCTTTCTTTTCAGAAATCGGAAGAGAAATATCGGGAAGGGCTGATGGATGCTTATACTTTCTTTGTGGTAAGGAACAACTGGCTGCAGGCCAATTATAACTTAATCAACAGCAAAAATGATGTGATCCTGCAAACGGAACTTCTGAAGGTTTTTCAATATAGGTGATAACCATTCATACTATTGCTCCGAGCTTAATATTCATAAGATACCTTTTTCACTTAAATTTAGACGGATTCTAAACTATTTGGCAAATTATATTTAATTGTATGGATAAGCCCTTGCCGACGTGCGGGGCTTGTTTTTTGATTAAATAATTACATTGATTTGTCATAAAATTATTTGAGGGTTTTTGGACAATTTAATTATCTTCGCTTTTTTAATAATGTATAATTAATTTTGCCTTAAGAAATAGTACATATGCCATTCAGCCCGCATAAATTGATTCCGATGACGGATTTCGTGATAGAATATTATTCCCATGAAGGATATGCCGATCTGCAAACCCTGAAACTGATGAATAATTATGCAACCTTCCTGAAAAAACCGCTGACTTTGGGCATGTTCGTACCGGTAGATGAAAAAGGAAATATCCTGAAGGAACCGAAAAATTATATTTCCTGGAAATCTCTCAGTCACAATAAAAATACTTCTGCCGGCGGTGGAGAAAGTACCGTATTCGAAGAATATAAGATATATCGGAAAGCTGAAAAGAAATGTCTTTTTGACAGCTTTAGAATTGCTTATAACGGCTATTCTGTAGTGAGAATCGTAGCGGAATATGATGGATCTGTAGAATTGTCATTCAATAAAAACGAAAAGATATTTCAGAATTTTAATGACGTAGAATCACTGACCTATTTCAATGAAATATATCTGAATGAAGTTGCTTTAAAGAAGATAGGTATCCACAAATAACTATCTTATAAAATGATCTTCGTTGATCATGGAAATAAATTCAGACATATTGCTTGAGTCTGAAAAGAAGGAAAGCTTTTTGACGACCTTTCTGATCACCGGTAAATTAAGAATTCGCTTGGCCATAACTGGATTTTTTATTAAATGTTTATAAGACTAAAAGCTACTGTCGATCCTAAGTCTCTTATTCTGAATAAACAAAGTCTGTACCCATTTGTATAAACCGGAAATAATTAACGTAAAAATATTAGTTTTAATAAAGTTTATACCTTATTAAAGGCTTGGCGAAAGCTAAAGCAATTCCCGCAGATTGATCAGATCTTATCAACAAAAATCTTTAAAATCGGCAGGAATTAAAATGAGTTATTGTTTAGTACGTCCGGATTCAGCAATATGCAATGATTTTCAGAACATACGTCAGGTTAATAAAATGTCCTGCTTCTTTCTCCGGCTATTACCCTTTCACCGCTTTTCCGTAGACATCCAATGCCCTTTTCCGGGCCGAAGTATGTTCCACGACAGGCTCAGTCTTCAGATCGTCTTCGCTGAGCCACTTTTTGATGTATTTCTGGTCCTTATCGAATTTTTTCGTCTGCTCCGACGGATTGAATACCCTGAAATAAGGAGCCGCATCGCAGCCGCATCCTGCTGCCCACTGCCAGTTCCCGTTATTAGAAGAAAGTTCATAATCCAGAAGCTTTTCTGCGAAATAAGCCTCGCCCCACCGCCAGTCGATCAGCAGGTGTTTGGTAAGAAAACTGGCTACGACCATCCTTACGCGGTTGTGCATAAATCCTGTTTCATTCAGCTGCCGCATTCCTGCATCCACGATCGGATAACCGGTTTTCCCTTCGCACCATAGCTTAAATTCCTTTTCATCATTCCGCCATTTGATGTTTTCATATTTATCCTTAAACGGGTAATTGACAACCTTAGGAAAATGATAGAGAATCTGCATAAAGAATTCCCTCCAGATCAGTTCCTTCAGCCAGGTTTCATTATTTTTTAACGCATACTGAACACATTTACGAACAGAAATGGTCCCGAAACGAAGGGCAACCCCTAAATGTGTCGTGTGATCCAGACCTGGATAATCCCTGTATTGACCGTAATCTTCGATAATTGATTTTTTAAGGACCGGCTTTTCATCCTGGATATCCGTTTTCTTAAAACCGATGTCTTTCAATTCCGGATATTTTGGAGCTTTGTATGGTAAAAAACCGGAAAAATCGGTTGTATAGATTTTGATTTTATCTGACTTCAAAACTTCTTTCCATTTTTTGGAGTACGGTGTGTAAACAGTGTACGGCTTACCGTCTTTTTTAACAACCTCATCTTTATGGAAAATCACCTGGTCTTTAAAACTTTTCAGTTCAATATTATTTTTCCCCAGAAAATCGGCTACTTCCTGATCTCTCCTGATGGCTTCAGGTTCATAATCTTCGTTGCAGAATACCGTACTGATCTCAAAATCTTTGGTCAGTTTTTTAAAAGCTTCCACAGGCTTAGTCTGAAAAGTCGTTATTCCGCTTTTATGTTTTTTCAGTTCTTCGTGCATGTGTTTCAGTGCACGGTGGAAATAATCTACTCTTTTGTCGGATTTGTTTTCCAGCTTATCCAGAATCCCGGTATCATAAATAAATATCGGCAGCACCTTCAGTCCGGATTTCAAAGCTTCAGACAACCCGCAATTATCCTCCAGCCTTAGGTCCCTTCGAAACCAGAACACATTTATTTTTTGCTTTTCAGACATGGGATTATTTTTGATTAAACATTTTCTCCAGAATCTGATACCGGTAATCAAAGATACTTTCCACCTTCTTCTTCACGAGGATGCTGTGGGCGATTTCTCCCAGGAAGCCCAACGGCAGTTCGTAATCTACCGTGTCTTTCATAAGTACCCCATTCTCATTCTCAATAAATTCGTGGAAATGATGCCAGAGTTTGTAAGGACCTTTCTTCTGAAAATCCGTAAAGCTCTTCCGGTCATCGACATGAATGATTTCGGTCTGCCATTTCATTTTAATACCGAAGAGCGGCGACACAAAATAATCGATGATCATTCCTTCGTAAATTTCATCATTTTCGAATGTTGTCAGCACGATGAAATTCATTTCTTTTGGGGTAATTTTTGAAAGGTTGCTGGCGGAGGAAAAAAATTTCCAGGCCGTTTCAATGTCGCAGTTCAGCTGCTGTTCACGGTAAAGTCGGTGTTTCATGTATTCCGTATTTTTATCGGATTGGGTTATACAAAAATCAGACTAAACGTGGTAGGAAAAGCCAAAAGCTGAAAATTAAAACCATAATTTGAGCCGGGCATCTGACTAAACCTACATAGGAAAGCTTTAATGTATATCAACAGTATGCTGACACGGAGAGCACGAAGTTTTTTTGACCAATTCGCTGTTTTTAAGTTTCACAGAGCCGTTTCACTTAACGAAGACCACAAAGGTTTAAATATACAATGATTGCTTTTACAAAATCTGCTAAATCTGCGTGAGATCTATTTAAATGGTATAAATACTTGAAATAATTTAATAATACGTTTTTGAATTTTAAAATTCTAAATGTAAAGCCAGTAGCAAAAAGCTAATTGCTATCTGCTACCCAACAATTTAAATTTAATTAAAAATCCACATGAGTACAGGCTTTTCCGAGCGTTGCAGCATAGGATCGATCTGTTTCATAGCATGGTTGGAAACCGTAGGACAGCCCCAGCCTTCCGGCGAACCTTCGGGATAAATTTCGTCATCGCTCATGAGGTTCCAGGAATGAAAAACAATAAATCGTTTCAGCGCATTGCTGTTCGTTTCTTCCAGGCCATGCATCAGGTATTTCACATGGATTCCCCAATCGCTGTAGCCGCGTTCCTGCACTTTATATTTGCCCAGCGACGAAAGATGGCTGCCATCCGTATTACTGAATCCCGGACGGTCTTTCGACGCATCACGGCTCCATGGATTGTTACCGCAGCCGTGACCGACGAGATATTTCCCCATTACTTTATTCTTCTTGAAATCCCACACAAAAAATCTTTTCAACCCCGAATGCAGGCTCATGTCGATCAGCAGGCAGAAATCCGTGCTGAAGTTTTGCTTTCGGCAGAACTGCAGGGCTTCTTCCGCCTTCTTCCTGATTTTAACGGAGTCGGCAACAGGACGGACTTCATCAACTGTTTCTGAAACCAGGCCATTCGCAGAAGCTGATTGGGAAAATTCCTGCTTACAGGATAGCAATAGGAGGATCGTGAAAATGAAGCTTAAAAACCGCACTGAATTATTTGTAATGAAGAAAAATCCCGTAATCCGAAGGGGTCCACCATGCTGCTTTCTGTCCGGCTGCTTTTAAAGCATTGTTTGCCCATGTATTGCAGGTATCCAAAAAGCTGTATTTTCCTTTAGCGTCGTAAAAGGCATCGTTATTTCCGTATACGGCATTGGTAGGAACCAATACATAGTTTCCGCCGGCGTCCTTATCAAATTTTTCATCCACAAATTTAACCAGGTCCTTATATTGGTTTCTGCTGATCATAATCTTCTTACAATCTTCCCCTTCTTTCATTTCTTTATAATAAGTACAATGCATCGCCGATTCGCTCAGCCAGAATGCTGCTTTAAAAGCCGTTGAAAACTTCAGGTCGGCCCAGGTCGGCGTGTCGAGATAAAAACCTTTGTCGCCCCATCCAATTCCGACGAAGCGGTAATCGGTTTCTTTGGATTTGGTATTGCTGTACGGGATTTTCATACTCCAGTCCTGAAGATCATTCTTTACCGGCATGACGATGTCCGTATGAACGCCGTTGGTGTAGATGTAAATCGGGATTTCTTTTTTCTGGCCGTCATCTTTCGCAGAAATTTCTATGAAAGGCAGGAAATATCCGGCAGCTGCATATAAAACAATTATCCCTAAAAGAATTCCCAAAGTCTTTAAAATGAGCAATACCATTTTTTTCACCGTCATGTTTTTATGATTTAATAAAATTTAATATCCTTGTTTCGTAAAAGTATTGGTTTCAATTGAAATTTTCGCTAAATTTAAGTACAAATACTTCACAAATATGCAGAAAAACGCCAAATCAAACAAAAGATTTAAAATCAGGGTAAAAGTAGCTCCAAAAAGAGTGCAGAAAAAACGTTGATTTTTCGGCGAGAAGTATCTCCCGGAAGTCAATTTTTCTTTTATAGCCAACGCGTAACCGCCTGTAAAATCTTTACCTTCTTAAAATTAAAATTTTAGGAATGACCGCTTAACCGCCTTTGCCCGGAACTTCAACCTTTCCGGATAAGGCTGTATCCGCAAAAAACAACGTTTAATCCCGCTCCGAAGAAGCTTCCAGAAATTCGATATTCCGCTTCAACCCGGCGAATTTTGTGCGTTTTACGGGGGATTTCCTGAAAATTTCAGAAAACAGTTCCTGCGTCAGTTCCCGCCACTCCCCTTTCTTAAAATTTTTCAGTGCTTCATTCGGTTTGAATTTGCCCTGCTTGTGCGGTGCCGAAAAACGGTTCCATGGACAGACATCCTGACAGACATCGCAACCAAACATCCAGTCGTCCATTTTATCTTTAAAATAGTCCGGAATAGCGTCTTTTAATTCGATCGTCGCGTAGGAAATACACTTGCTGCCGTCAACCAGCTTTTCGGAAACAATAGCATTTGTAGGACACGCATCGATACATTTCCGGCAGGTACCGCAGTGGTCGGTAGTAGCATGATCAGGCATCAATTCCAGATCGCAGATGATTTCTGCCAGAAAATAGAATGATCCGCTCTGCCGGGTAATCAGGTTGGCATTTTTACCGACCCATCCGATCCCCGATTTCCTGGCCCAGCTCCGTTCCAGCACCGGTGCCGAATCCACGAATACCCGGAATCCGAATTCGCCTATTTCTTCCTGCAGCTCGCTCACCATTTCACGGAGAATGTCTTTGATGACTTCATGATAGTCTTCGGCATAGGCATATTTTGAGATTTTAAAATTTTCAAGCGTAGAAATCTTCTCTTCCGGAAAATAATTGTAGGAAAGTGAAATCACCGATTTTGAACCTTCCACCAAAAGCCTCGGATCCAGCCGCTTATCGAAGTAATTTTCCATGTACTTCATTTCGCCGTGGAAGTTGTTCTTCAGCCAGCTTTCCAGCGGGCGGGCATCTTCTTCAAGAAACTCCGCTTTTGAAATTCCACAGTTTTGGAATCCAAAACTTTTGGCTTTGGTTTTAATGAGCTGTGAATATTTTTCTGCGGTTGAATTCATCTTTTTTACCTTGCAAAACTAAGATTATTTTATAAATTTGTTTGGACTTTGGCCGATCGATTTCCTGTATGGGTATTTTCAGGCGGTCATAAGCAATTTTTAATCTTAAATATTAATATACTATGTCTTTATCAGAAGTTTTAAAATCAGGAAATTATCAGTTAATCGACGTCCGTGAGCCTATGGAGCTTGAAATGGACGGATCTATAGAAGGGGCTAAAAATATCCCGTTGGGTGAAGTGGAAGACAGACAGGAAGAGATCCTTTCAATCGAAAAGCCGGTGGTAATCTTCTGCAGAAGCGGAAACAGAAGCGGAAAAGCACTGGAATATTTAAATACCCAAGGACTGAAAGACGGCTACAACGGCGGAGGCTGGGCCGATCTTAAAGCAACCATCGAAGCAAATCAGGGAACTTTTTAAAGTTCCTTTTTTTGTGCTGAACTTTTTAGGTTAAAAGGCAGGAAGAGGAAAAGAGATGCTGGAAGTTGCTTTTCTCAAAATCACTGCTGACAATTTTTATCAAATGCTATTGTTTGCATTCTGTTAAGGATAAGCTATTTAAATTCCTGATTATTTCTGTGCTTTTATTTTTAAATGCTATCAAATTTTAATTAATTTTAAAATGCACGGATTTACTGAAAATTAAGTTATGAATTTAAAGGAAAGATTTTTACAGAACTGTCTGCCATTTACTGATGATTATCAGCTTATCGGAAATTTATGGGCTCAAATTGAAAAACAATATACCGGAAAAGGCAGGCATTACCATAATCTGCAGCATCTTGAAAATATGTTTCCCGAGCTTGAGACCCTAAAGGCTGATATTACGGATTTTTCAATAATTACGTTCTCTGTTTTTTATCACGATGTCATTTATGATACTACTTCAAAAACCAATGAGGAAAAGAGTGCCGAATTCGCTGCTTCAAGGATGAAAAGAATGAATATCGATCAGGATACTGTTAGGAAAGTTTCAGAACAGATTATCGCTACAAAAGGACATCAGCGGTCTGACGATTCGGATACCAATTACCTTCTGGATGCTGATCTTTCTGTTTTGGGAAAAGACCGGGAAACCTATATGGAGTATACCCTGAAAATAAGGAAGGAATATGCTGTTTATCCCGATTTTCTGTATAAACCGGGCAGGAAAAAGGTATTGCAGCATTTTTTAAAGCTGGAAAGCATTTTTAAAACCGATACATTCAGGAATCAATATGAAGATCAGGCGAGGAAAAATATTGAATGGGAGATTGAAAGTTTGTAGGGGATTGATGTCAATGGTGAATTCTGTTGTGCAGGTGAAGGGTGAATTGTAAGCGGTACTCAATTTTATCAAAGCTAAAATCATTGCAACTTTTCCACAGAAAGTATTTAAAATTCTTTCGCGACTTTATATTTTCTAACATTGGCTTCCTATAAAAAATTCATTATTGACTATTGACAAGCGGAGCGAATTCACTATGGATCATTACATCATTCACTTTTCAAAATGCTGTTGATAAAGCCGGCAGCTTTTTCCAAAACCATTCCTGGAACTTCTTTATGCGGGGTATGTCCCACATTGGGAATAATGAACTTTTCGGCTTTTCCATTTACCTGAGAAACGGTTCTTTCGACCTGATCCAGCGTTCCGTATTCATCATTTTCGCCCTGGATGAAAAGTAACGGTGCGGTAATATTCTTTAGTATCTGTTCAATATTCCAGGTTTTAAAACGGTCGCTGAGCCAGATTTCGGTCCAGGCTTTCACCAGCATTTCCGTTTTATCGCCGTGGTATTTTGCCAGGCGTTCGGGAAGATTGGTTGTTTTATATGTTTCCAAGGCATCCTTTACCCCCTTTATGGTAACGTCTTCTACGAAAATATGTCCGGCCTCACAGATGACTCCATTTACGCTCCCGGGATATTTTGCAGCCATGATCAGGGCAATGGTTCCGCCGTCGCTGTGGCCGAAAAGAATGACCTTATCTATTTTTAGTACGTCCAGCAAATCATTCAGCACGTCGGCTTCGGCTTCCATATAGCTGTTTTTCCTTTCGTGGGTAGGCATGGGAAAAGATTTTCCATAGCCCAGGCGGTCGTAGACCAGCACATTGCATTGAACCGCTTTCCCTAATTCGGACGGAAAATCCCTCCAAAGCTGCGTGCAGCCTAAGGAATCATGCAAAAAAACAAGGGTCGGCCTGTTTTTAAAGACCTGATTATATTCAATGTACAGCTTTTGCCCTTTTACGTCAACAATCCTTCCTTCCATTCTGTTTTATATCCGACTACAAACTCGGATTCCCTGCCTGGTTAAATTCTTCAAGCAAATTTCTGAAAACCGTTTCTACCGGCAATACTTCATCGATCAAAGCCGAAACCTGGCCGATTTCCAGTTCGCCTTCTTCCATATCGCCCTCAAACATCCCTTTCTTTGCCCTCGCACGGCCTAAGGAAGCAATAAGAGATTCCTTGTTTCTTCCGGTATTGTAAATTTCTTCCAGTTCGTTGAAAAATTTATTTTTAACCATTCTCACAGGGGCAAGCTCTTTCAGGGTTAAATGGGTATCCCCTTCCTGAAGTTCAGTGATTTTCTGTTTCCAGTTTTCGTGGGCACTGGCTTCCACCGTAGCTGCAAAACGCGAACCGATCTGTACGCCATCTGCTCCTAAAATCATGGCTGCTTTTATCTGTGAACCCAGAGCAATTCCTCCGGCCGCGATCAATGGTCTGGAAATATGCTTCCGTACATTCGGAATCAGGCAGAATGTAGTGGTTTCATCCCTTCCGTTGTGGCCTCCTGCCTCAAAGCCTTCCGCGACAACAGCATCCACACCGGCATCTTCACATTTCATGGCAAATTTGGTGGACGAGACCACGTGAGCAACCTTTAACCCTTCTTTCTGCAGGGTTTCGGTATAGGTTTTCGGGTTTCCGGCCGAGGTAAAAACGATCTTTACACCTTCTTCCAGAATAATACCGATCACTTCATCCAGATTCGGATACAGCATGGGAACATTTACTCCGAAAGGTTTATCCGTAGCCTGTCTGCATTTTCGTATGTTTTCCCTTAAAACATCGGGATACATGCTTCCGGCACCAATCAGTCCCAGTCCGCCACAGTTGGAAACCGCCGAAGCCAGCTTCCATCCGGAATGCCAGATCATACCTGCCTGGATAATCGGATACTGTATCTTAAAGAGTTGGGTAATTGCATTCTGTTGCGACTGCATATCGTGAAGCTTTTTTGCTGAATTGAAATCTATAAAACTGCTCATGCCGTAAAAATAATAAAAACCTCTGTTACCAGATGGTTTTCCATAAAAAAAACCTTCAGAAATTCTGAAGGCTTATGTTTTATTTTTTAATAGCATCTTTTTTCCAGTGTCCCTTGAAGTTACATTCGTCATAACGTCTGTCGATGGAAATGAAAATGGTCGGAAGCTTTGAATTTACATACTTTTCAACCATTTCATTTTTTTTCTTGTTGAGTGCCATCTGCTTGATCCTGTCGTAATCCGTTTCCAAAGTAATTTTGTGTGCCGGAATGACATCTTCAATTTTGATAATCTTCACCACTTTTCTTTTTCTTTCGTCTTCGTCATCAAAAGCGGTGGTGATATCTCCTTTATTCAAACCTGCCAATTCGTAGCTGATGGTTCCCGGAAGCGTTTCTCTTTCGATCTTGTTTGAACCGTCTGCTCCCGGAATGATCCCTGCGTTGTATTTAGTTCTTTTATCATCAGAAAATCTGAAGGTCGCATCTTTGAAGGTCATTTTTCCGCTTTGGATCAATCCCCGGATGCTGTCGAGTTTTGCTTTAGCCGTTTTCATTTCTTCGTCTGTTGGTGTTGCCATCAGAAGAATATGCCTTGCATCGTATATCTTCCCTGATTTTTTTACCAACTGAATGATGTGGTAGCCGAATTCGGATTCTATCGGGTCCGAAATTTCACCTTCCTGAAGGTTCAGTGCTGCGGCTTCAAAAGGCTTCACCATCTGTCCTTTGGAAATGTTCTTCATTAATCCTCCGTTTGAAGCGGATCCCGGATCTTCGGAATAGATTCTAGCCTGGCTTTCGAACGTTTCTCCACCTTCGATATCTTTTTTGATTTTCTTAAGCTTGTTGATCAGCTCATCTTTATGGGCTTCCGTAAGCTTAGGGAACATCATAATCTGGGACAGTGAAACTTCATCCTTGATTTCCGGCAGCTGTGCTTTGTACATGTTATAAAAATCCGTTACTTCGTTAGGCGTAACGTCAGCTTTATCCGTAATCCTCTGGTATTTTGCCTGTCCGTAATATTGGTCGGCATCGATTTTTTCGATGGCATTTTTCATTTCATAACCATTTCTGAACTTATAAGCTGCCAGCATTGTCTTTTCGTCCGGAAACTGGGAAAGCAGCTGCTGGTATTTGGCATTCGCCTGTTCCTTGATGGCTGCCGAACGGTTCTCGATCAATGTATCTTTTTTTGCTTCGTAAACAAGAAGTTTGTTGTTAAGAAAATTTTCTAAAAACTCACACTTATCTATATTAGAAGCCCCCTGCTGTTTTGCGTAGTTCATCTGCTCGTTTACATCGGACTCCAGCACAATTTCATCACCGATTACAGCAGAGATACCATCCACTAAATCTCCTTTTTTCAGCTGTGCGTCCATCGTATTTATTCCGAACAACATGATGAAAATTCCAAAAAGAAAAGTGATCTTAAGTTTATTTGTCATTTTACTATTTTAAACAAGTTGCAAATTTAGAATTCTTAATGAATTACACTAAATTTTTTATTATAAATATTTCTTAAAAGAAAACTATTTACTGGAGTTCCACATCGAAAGTCGTCAGCTCCTTGAACTGCTTCAGTCTTCCGAAAACATCGGCTTCGTTTACTTCCTGAATTCTTTCCGTTCCGAATCTCTCTACCGTGAAAGAAGCCATTGCCGAACCTACGATCAAAGCGGATTTCATCGTTTCGAAATCGATCTTTTCTTTTTTGGCAAGGTAAGCTGCAAATCCTCCGGCAAAAGTATCTCCGGCTCCTGTCGGATCGAAAACATCTTCCAGCGGCAATGCAGGAATAGCAAATACTTTATTGTCGTGGAAAAGCAGGGCTCCATGTTCTCCTTTTTTAATGATTACATATTCAGGACCCATGGCGTGGATCTTTTTAGCAGCTTTTACAAGAGAATATTCTCCTGAAAGCTGTCTTGCTTCTTCGTCGTTGATGGAGATTACATCTGTCTTGGCAATCATTTCCATTAGAATTTCCAGTGCGGAATCCATCCAGAAGTTCATGGTGTCCAAAATAACCAGTTTCGGACGGTTCTTCATTCTTTCCAGTACTGAAAGCTGTACGCCCGGATGAAGGTTTCCTAATAAAAGGATCTCGGCATCCTGCATGGAATCAGGGATTTTAGGATCGAAATTTTCGAGCACGTTTACTTCAGTCGCCAGCGTGTCTCTTGTGTTGAGATCGTTATGATATTTTCCCGCCCAGAAGAATGTTTTTCCTTCTTTTACGATTTCTATTCCTTCAATATTAATGTCTCTGTCGGTAAACATATCCAGGTATTCCTGAGGAAAATCACCCCCAACTACCGATACTATTCCGGATTTAACGCCTAAAATGGATGAAGTGATCCCGATATACGTAGCAGCACCTCCTAAAATTTTATCTGTTTTCCCAAATGGCGTCTCGATTGCGTCGAACGCAACACTTCCTACAACTAAAAGTTTCATATTTTTTTCAAAGTATTATAAGAGTCAATTATTTTTTCCATTCAAAAGTATCCAGCAGGTGCTTCATATCTTTTTTGATATAGTCTACCGCAGGAGCCAGTGAATCAGGCTTCGGCCTCGTATTGAAATATAAGTAAGCCGTTACGAAATGCTTCGTGCTATCCGTAATATAAAACTGAAGATTGGATGCACTCTGCCCTTTCAGCTCGTAAAAGTTGCCGTATACCTTTTTATTAGGATATTCGAAAGATTTGGTATCGATGGCACTTGCCTTAATCGTATGTTCATACACCATTTTCTCCGCTTCCTTGATGTGATCGGCAAAATCGTTCTGTATCGGATAATAGGTTACAAAAACCTTGGCTTTCATTTTCGGATAATTCAGATAATACCAGCAAGGCCTTTTTGCATCCGTAATTTTCGCAAAATCAGAATATTCAAAAGTATAATTGCAGTTGTTTTCAAATTTGCGGTACTGAGGCTTCGGATATTCCAGACGGAGCTCACCGTAAGGCTTCGGCACCGGATCTTTGCCGCAGGATACCAGAAGCATGGCTACAAAAATAAAAATCGCGTTTTTAAACATTTTGCAAAAGTACAAATTAGATTTCAGATTTCGGAAGACAAATTTCAGCATTTCAAGGAGTTTTGGATTTGAGTGGAATGCTGCTCTTGAACACAAAGGCCACAAAGATATTTTTACTACTAACTGGTTTTAAGTTTCACAAAGCCGCTTCACTTGTAAGAAACCGCGTAGATGTATTTTGTGGCATCTTTGTCATTGACTCCGTCGAATCTGCGATTTCCGTAGGAATCTATCACCGAATCTTTCCGTGCTTCTCTCTAATACTATGTTTACATTCCCTGCGGGAATGACAAATAGTGTGGTAAATGGTTACAAAAACCGATAAGCCTCCTCGTAATTCCTGATGTATGTTTCCAGCGGCTTCGGGAATGATTTATCTTGGGAAGTTTCCACATCGGTAACGAGATAATTGTTTTCGGCAATAAAATGGTTCCAGATTTCTTCGGACTGCACTTCCACGTTGTAAATATCGATGCTGAGATTTTTATGCGTCAGCTTATGGCTGACGGTTTTCATTCCTACAATGAACGGTACTAGTGCATCGGAAATCTCAGGAGAAAATTCAAACAGTTTTTTCCAGATAAAGTCATCTTTCCGCTGCTGAATTAAAAATTGCCCGTTTCTGTGGACGAAATAATATTTTAATTCGAGATCCTTCGCCTTCGTTTTTTTTGCTTTAACAGGAAATTCGGATATTTTGTTCAGAGAAAAAGCCAGGCAGTCTTCATTCAGCGGACATTCCCTGCAAAGCGGATTTTTAGGTTTACAGATCTCGGAACCCAGATCCATCATGGCCTGATTGAAATCGCCTACATTATCAGGTAAAATAAGATGCGCCAGTTCGGAGAAATAATTAAAGGCCTTTGAGCCGGATATATCAAATCCGTCGGCGAAGATTCGGCTTAACACCCGGTAGAAATTTCCGTCTACGGCAGGTATTTTCCCATCAAAGCAAATGCTGGAAACAGCCGCCGCCGTATATTTTCCAACTCCTTTCAATTTTAAAATTTCTTCATATTGATGAGGAAAAGTTCCGCCATATTCAGTCATAATCTGTTGAGCAGCCTTATGAATATTGATTGCCCTGGAATAATATCCCAGCCCTTTCCAGTACAGCAGCACTTCGTCTTCTTCAGCTTCAGCAAGCGTTTTTACATCCGGAAATCTTTTAATGAAATTATTGTAATGGCCCAGGCCCTGGTTAATCCTGGTCTGCTGGAAAACGATCTCGCAGATCCAGATTTTATAGGGATCTTTTGTCTGTCTGAATGGCAGATCCCTGGCGTTTATATTGTACCAGCTGAGCAATTTGTTGCCAATATGCCTGAATTCCGGCACTTTATTTATATTTTCCAAAATTTAATTGTTATTCAGATATTCCGACAGAGTTTAATACAACTTGAATACAGCCGACTGTTTGGCAGATGGCCAAGTATTAAGTGAATGTGTCAGTATTTTAATACTGCAAAGATAATGCTTTATTGTTCAGATTTTACCGAATAGACGGGTGCCGCTTTCAGCCACTGGTATTTCAGGTGCATCGGTTTGGCTATAAAACGGTAGCCTTCGAGTTTTTTGAGATAAATATAAGAGGTGGAATCTCTTTTAAACATCAATCGTTGACCGGAAAGAAACTGAAACGGAAAGCTTACCACGGAATCCCTCGTGGTTTTAAGAACTTTCCCGGAAAGGACACGGTAGATAAAAATGGGTTTTCCGCGGCCGGAAGACTGGTCGACCAGCTTAATATCTACTGAAGAAACCACCAGATCGCTTTCGTAAAAACATTCCTGGGGTTTCATGATGTAAGCTTTTCCTTCCTGCCTTTCGTCTGCAAAAAGGTCGATTTTCTGATTGTGCTGCAGTTTTTTATCTTCACAACCGAATACAATGAATACCAATGGCAAAAAATAGAACAGCCTGCCTTTCATAATACTTTTTTTAATAATTCGGTAGAAAAAAACCGATGTGAAAATCCCATCGGTTTAATATTTTAATACGGTTAAGATCAATCCTGAAGGTATTCAGCATCCCATTCGTTGCCGTCGTCACCTTTATGTCCGTCCAGTTTGATCACAAAACTTTTCGTAGGGAAATAAGGCGTTAAACGAATATCCAGCCATACCCGGTCTTTATTGACTTTATCCTGCTCGAAACGGACGATCTTGAACTTTTCGATCAGCTTGTCCGGACCTTTGATCCCGTCAAGGAAGGTAACGATCTGTCTTCTCAGATCATCCTCATTCTTGGCATTCCAGTTTTCGAAAGCCCTTCTGTTCAGGAAATCGAGCAGTACTTTTGTCACATAATCGAATACACGAACTACGGAATAGGTTTGTAATCCAATATTGTCTCCGGTAAATAAAGTTTTCGCAGAGAAGGCCATGATTTTTCCGTATTCATTCACCATAGGCACCAATCCCATTTTTTCAAGCTGGGAAATTTCACTTTTCTTAAGCTCGAATTTTACAGCGTCTACTTCGTTTATGTTTCCGTGCTTTTTCCCCGCAGCTACCTGGGACATAAGTGTTTTATGGATTTTTCCAGCTAATGAGGTGGAAGGCGGAAGCTCAACGTTTTCTTCTTCGCCTACTTCTTCGGCTTTTCCCCGGCCTACAAGCCAGTTGCACGTCATGATCACATTACTTCTGTGCAGTTCGCCACCCGTAAGGTTGGCAGAATGGAAAAGATCCACCACGTCGTCCGGCTTGTCAAGGTTTGCGAAATCCGTAATCATCATGACTTTATTCTCATTACAGATTTTGGCCCATTTTTCAATAACCTTATTGGAACCCAGGTATCCCGGAATCGCCAGGATCGAGTAATTATCCCTAAGATCCAGACGGTCGTAGTAGTTTTTGAATTCTTCTGCGACAGCATCTATGAATAATGGATTATCAAGGTCCGAAACCTGGTCCAGACTTGCATTTACAATGCTCACATTGTCTACTTTATCCAGCTCCGTATTTTTATAGAACTGCGCCACCGTTCTATAGTTGGTCTCAAGCATACGAACGGAGTCCAATGTATTTTTTAAATTTAATTTTAGATTCTGGTCGGCAGCCTGGGCTTTTGCTTTGCAGGTATCTGCCATCTGATCTGCAGATTCGTTTCCTTCCAGCAGTTGTACCCAAAGGTTGATTTTCTGAAGAAGCTCTTTCCTTTCATCGGCTTTGTTGCTGTCGTTCAGGAAGATTTCCTTTCTGGCTTTCCTGGTAGGGTTCATATTGGCGATGCCGTCTACAACGGATTCTACAAAACCAAAGCCCCCTATTTTATTGAGTTCGGCAAGCGGATTACCTTTGGGTTGGCCCGCGTGTTGCTGCTGCCCCTGCTGTTGTTGGTTTTCAGCTGCCTGTAATTTACTGTCCATGATTCATACGTCTTTAGGTTATTTTTCAAGTTCTTGGGCCACTTCTTTCAATACTTCCACAAATGCAGCCCTGGTCTGATCATTTTCCAGCATGTTCCGCAGAATTTTATTGGTTTTCAGCTGGCGTACGATTTTATTGTACTGCTCCTGCTCCATGCTGAGCTTCTGTAAGTATTCCGATTTCTGAGTAAGATGTTTGGGAGTGAAGTCTGCAAGATTCCGGAACCGGAATTCTTCTTCTACGATATTACCGTCTTCCGTTTCGTGCTGAACCTGCACCGAAGGCTGGAAATGCCTGAAGACGTCTTCCACGGTTTTTAATCCTGTTACGATTTCAGGAACGTAAGATTCATCTGTTGTAAGCTGGCTCACTATCAGCGATTTATTCTCCTGAATCTGCTGTATAGCTTCATTCGCGTCTACTTTTACCTCGTTTCCGCCAACGCCATAATTAAACATTGCCATATTATTGTTATTTTGAGATTTCTTATTGTGGTGTTCATTGTTTTTATCAGCATCAAATAACTGACCAATCCAATGCTTAAATTTAAAAAAAAACTGTAACATAAAAAATTTTGTTAAGATTTTTTTGAAATATTATTCATCATAATAAGCATCAGTAAAAAACCGATATTTACGATATCACTAAACTAGAAAAAATTAAATAAAAAAACGCATCATTTCTGATACGTTTTTCATTTCTAACAATTTTCCGGCTTTTATTACCAGATTTTTATCCTGTCCTGAGGTGCTTTGTACATTTTGTCGCCCGGCTTGATATCGAATGCCTTGATGAAAGAATCCTGGTTCACCAACGGCCCGAATGCCCGGAAAACACCCGGCGAATGCGGATCGGTTTTCACCTGGTTGGTCATATACTGGTCGGTAGATTTTGTTCTCCATACGGTTGCCCAGCTCATAAAGAACCGCTGATCCTGAGTAAATCCGCTGATCGGTCCCGGATTGCCGTGGTCTTTCAGGTACATCTGAAGCGCATCGTAAGCAACGGCAACTCCTCCAAGATCCCCGATGTTTTCACCACTGGTGAATTTACCGTTCACAAAACTTCCCTTTACCGGCTCGTAAGCACTGTACTGGGCTGCCAACTGGGCTACTTTCGCATCAAAGTTTTTACGGTCGGCATCCGTCCACCAGTTGTTCAGGTTACCGTCTCCGTCGAATCTGGAACCGCTGTCATCGAAACCGTGAGAAATCTCGTGGCCGATTACTGCTCCGATTCCGCCGAAGTTTACCGCCGCATCAGCCTTCGGGTTGTAGAACGGAGGCTGAAGGATTGCCGCCGGGAAAACGATTTCGTTGTTCGATCCGTTGTAGTAAGCATTTACCGTCTGCGGCGTCATGCCCCATTCCGATTTATCAACAGGTTTTCCTACTTTGTCGAGACTTCTCTGATACTGCCATGCGGAAACATTCTGTAAATTGGAATATAAAGTTGCTCCTGCTTTCGGGGATTCCACTTTTAATTGCGTATAATCTTTCCATTTGTCCGGATAAGCGATCTTCACGGTAAATTTCGATAATTTTTCCTGTGCTTTTACTTTAGTTTCCGGAGACATCCAATCCATATCGTTGATATGGGTTTTGAATGATTTTAAAATATAATCGATGTACGTCTCCATTTGCGCTTTGGCTTCAGGAGTAAAGTATTTTTCAACATACAGTTTTCCGAATGCTTCCCCTAAAACATCGTTTACCAGAGAAAGTCCTCTCTTGTTCATCGGACGCTGTTCTTTCTGCCCCTGAAGGTATTTGGAATAGAAATCGAATCTGATCTGCTCCAGGTTCTCATCCAGGTTGCTTGCGTTTCCGTTAATCAGATGATATTTCAGATAATCTTTCAGCAACGGAAGGTTCTTCTGGTTAAGGAAAGAATCCATATTCTGGTAATATTTCAGCTCGCCTATGATTACTCGATCGGTATTTACCCCTGCTTCTTTTAAGTATTTCGGAAGGTTGATATTTTTTACGAGTGCCGGCAGTTCGGATACATTTTTAGGATTGTATCTTAAATTGGCATCCCTGTTCTGCTCAAGGGTCAGCAGGTAATTGGCCAGCTGTTTTTCGAAATCCACTACGTTTTTAGCAGCAGCATCCGCATTTTTATATCCGAGTACACCAAATAATCTTCCGACGTACGATTGATATTCTGCAAGGGTTTTGGTATTTGCTTCATTTACTTTCTGATAGTAATCTCTTCCCAATCCAAGATCCGGACCGCCCAGATAAACCGCATTCATAGTAGAATTTTTCATATCGGCACTTACCCTCCATCCGTAAAAGGAGTTATCGCCCACTTTCGTAGCCTCCAGCAAGTATTTCTGAAGATCATTCAGGTTTTTAATGGCATCGATTTTTGCCAGGTCCCCTTTTATAGGGGCAAGACCTTCCGCATTTCTTTTTCCGGTATCCATAAATGAAGCATACAGGTTCTGGATTTTCTGGCCTTCTGAACCGGCAGGATAAGATTCTGATAGAATTTTATTTAAGATATCCAGAGAAGCGTCATCCACATTTTCCCTCAGGGCATTGAAAGATCCCCAACTCGCTTTATCGGATGGAATCTGGGTGGTTTTCACCCAATTTCCGTTTACATAGCTGAAAAAATCATCCTGTGGACGTACTGCTTTATCCATATAGGCCAAATTCAGTCCTTCTTCTTTCACTTCTTCTTTTTTTACCGGATCCACAGCCATTTCCTTTGTCATTTCCGGCTTCTGGGCATCCGCCGTCTTTGCCGTACCACACGAATTTAAGAATACCAAGCCGGAAAAGGCAAGTATCCCGATATTTAGCTTTTTCATTTAAATATATTTTGATTTACACAAACTTACCAAATATACAAATTTATTGCAATCTGGTACCGCTTATTCGTACCACAGAAAATGTAAGAGTCTGCTTAATTTTTAATTTAGAAGAGCTGTAAAAAGGTTTTGGCTAAAGCCGGATTTCCTCGAATTTGAAAACAGGCTAAAGCTCGTTTCTATCGATAGAGTTGCAAGATACCAGGTTCTAAAAAAGAAAAACCGCTCATTACTGAACGGTTTTTTATGATTTAAAGAAGGGCTACCAGATTTTGATTCGGTCTGCCGGCTTCTTATACAATTTATCGCCTTCTTTCACATCAAATGCTTTGTAGAAAGCATCAACGTTCGTTAAAGGTCCGAAGCTTCTGAAATACCCCGGAGAGTGCGGATCGGTTTTCACCTGATTTACCATATATTTTTCACTGGATAAAGTTCTCCAAACGGTTGCCCAGCTCAGGAAGAAACGTTGATCCTGGGTATATCCGCTGATTACTCCCGGATTCCCTTTATCTTTCAGATACATTTGCAGCGCGTCATAAGCGATATTTACTCCACCTAAGTCGGCAATATTCTCACCGTTAGTGAAAGTTCCGTTAACGAAAGTTCCTTTTACCGGCTCGTATTTGTCGTATTGCGCAGCCAGCGCTTTGGTTGCTTTTTCGAAGTTGGCTTTGTCTTCCGGTGTCCACCAGTCTACCAGGTTTCCGTCTGCATCGAACTGTGCTCCGGAATCATCGAATCCGTGGCTCATTTCGTGACCGATAACCGCTCCGATTCCTCCGAAGTTCACCGCAGCATCTGCTTTTGGGTTGAAGAACGGCGGCTGAAGGATGGCAGCCGGGAATACGATCTCGTTGTTTACCGGGTTGTAGTAAGCATTTACCGTCTGTGGTGTCATTCCCCACTCTGATTTGTCTACCGGTTTTCCGATTTTCGCAAGGTCTTTGTTGTACTGCCATTCCGTGATGTTCTGAAGGTTGGAATACAGGTTTCCTCCTTTGGATTCCGGAACGATGGTTAACTTTGAATAATCTTTCCACTTATCCGGATAAGCCACTTTTACCGTAAACTTATTCAGTTTCTGCATCGCTTTTTCTTTCGTAGTTGAAGACATCCACGCTAAATTATTGATGTGAACGGCAAAACTCTTCTTTAAGTAATCGATAAGTTCCACCATCTGCGCTTTCGCTTCTGCAGGGAAATATTTCTCAACATACAACTTTCCGAATGCTTCGCCCAAAGTTCCGTTGATGAGCTCAAATCCTCTTTTGTTCAGCGCTCTCTGTTCCTGCTGCCCTCTCAGGTATTTACCGTAGAAAGCAAACCTCATGTCCCCGATCTTTTCGCTTAAATAAGAAGCACTGCCGTGGATCATGTGGAATTTCAGATAATCTTTGATTACAGGAAGATTCTGTGTATTAATAAATTTGTCCAGATTTTTATAATAGCCTAATTCTCCGATAATTACCTTATCCGACGTTACGCCAACTTTTTTAAGGTAACCCGGAAGGTCTACATTTTTCACCAGTGCAGAAAGTTCTGCCATGGTTTTAGGGTTATACTGAAGCGTATTGTCCCTGCTCTGTTCATTGGTAAGATACGTCTGTGCGATACTCTTTTCGTAATCAACAATCCCTTTTGCGGCTGTATCGGCATTTTTATATCCTAATTCTTTCAGCATGGAAGCCACATACTTTGTATATTCTGCCAATGCTTCGGTATTCTTTTCATTAACTTTCTGATAGTAGTCTCTTCCCAATCCTAAAGAAGCGTCTCCCAAATATACCGCGTTCATTTTAGAATCTTTAAGATCCGCATCCACACCCCATGCATAGAAATTATTTTCCCCTTCTTTCGTTACGGAAATTAAATAATTCTGAAGGTCATTCAGATTTTTAATAGCATCAATTTTGTTAAGCGTTGCCTGGATCGGCTTGATCCCATCCGCATTTCTCTTGGACATATCCATATACGATGCGTAAAGGTCCTGGATCTTTTTGCCTTCTGTTCCGTCTGCAAACTTATCTTTTAAAAGAGAGTTAAGGATGGTCATGGAATTATTGTCCGTATCCTCAGCCAGTTTGTTGAAACTTCCCCATGTCGGTTTATCAGAAGGAATTTTAGCCGTTTTCATCCAGGTACCGCTTACATAGCTGTAAAAATCGTCCTGCGGACGTACCGATTTATCCATCAGACTAAGGTCCAGACCTTTATCTGTCGCCTGTGCGTTCACTGTCTGTGAACATATTCCTCCTAATAAAAGCAGAGAAAGCGTTAATTTTTTCATTATAATTACAATTTATACGATAAGTATATCTTTTTTTTTATTTGTTACTGTACAGCGGAAACAAATTTAACCAAATATTAAAAATCCATTTACAATTATCTTTTTAAATTTTCTATAGGTCCATATTGTTTCTTCGATAGTTATTTTTTTGTTAAAATTTTAAATCATCTATTTGATAATCAAACCGAATGATACTTACGAAGTCTGAATTTCCTTCACGTTCCCTGTTCTTTTCAGGAATCCCCAGGATTGCATTTCTCCTTTTAAAGCCCTTCTTAAACTTCTGAACAGGACAATGTACATCAGCCAGCGGTAACCGAACCTTTGTGGAATAACGTACAACAGGTTGACGAATTTCTCCCGCTGCATAATGAAGGCGATAAAAGCCAGCGAAGCATCTACCAGCAGGAAGATCAGATAATAGCTGAATATCTTGCCGCCATTTCCTGATAAAATCCCGAAGAACATGATGAGGTCTGCCATCGGCGAGAAAAACGGAATGATATACTGGAAAAGCAAAATATTAGGCATGGCCCATAATCCAAGCCCTTTATATTTCGGATTCAGGAAGGTCTGCCTCTGTTTCCAGAACATCTGCATAATTCCGTAGGTCCATCTGAAACGCTGTTTTAAAAACTGCTTTACGCTTTCCGGGGCTTCCGTTACGGCCACCGCTCGGTTTTCATTGGCCACGGTGTAGCCTTTTCTGAGAATTTTCACCGTGATGTCGCAATCTTCAGCCAGGGTGTCGGAAGAGTAACCGCCCACCTCTTCGATCGCCGATCTTTTAAAAGAACCGATAGCTCCCGGAATTACCGTGATGGCATTGATATAAGCATAGGCCAACCTGTCGAAATTCTGACTGGTGGTATATTCAATCGACTGCCATTTGGTAAGCCAGTTTACGGTATTTCCCACTTTTACGTTTCCTGCAACGGCAGCAATTTTCTCTTCCTGGCCTGCATTTAAGAATCGGGCGATTAAATATTTCACGGCATCCTGCTCCAGTTTGGTATCGGCATCGATGCAGACTACATACTCCGCATCGGTTCTGGAAATCCCGAAATTAAGAGCCGTCGCTTTTCCGCCATTGGCTTTGGTAAATATTTTTAGTTTCGGGTGATCTGAAAATGCAGTTTTCGCTTTCTCATAGGTAGAGTCTTTGCTGCCGTCATCAACCATAATGACATCGAAATTCGGATAGGTCTGCTTTAACAGGTTGTTTAGGGAAGAAACGATATTCACCTCTTCATTATATGCGGGAACGATGATGGAAACCTTCGGATAACTTTCCAGCACCGGGAATTCTCCCAGCTTTTTTTCTTTTTTCTTTTCTTTAAACGCCCAGTACAGCATGATGAATAACCTGATAAGTCCCAACCCTATAAAAATTGTGAACAATGCTACAAGGAAATGACTGATCCCATAGATCACCGTTGCCAGCACCAGGTTAAGCTGCATCACATAGTACGCTCTGGTTTTAGGTACTTCCGGCATCAGTTCACTTCTTTTCTTGTGAAGGATGCTGGTAAGATTGGTAAAATGATATCCCTGTTTCTGCAGGGTCGGAATTAAAATTTTCAGTGCTTTTACGGTTTCTTCCCGAGTATCGCCACCCGCGTCGTGTAACAGGATGATATTTCCCCGTTCCGCTTTTACGCCGGCCATTACCCTTTTTACGATTTCATCGGCCTTAATGCCGGGCTGCCAGTCTTCAGGGTCGATATTTTCACCGATGTCGAGGTAATTCTGCTGTCTTGCCAATGCCACGGGAATAATTTCCTCGGAAGTTGTTGGCTCAGAATCGGCGTTATATGGTGCCCGGAACAGGATGGTGCTGTGTCCGGTAATGCATTCGATAAGCAGCCTTGTAAGCTTCAGTTCGAGCAACGCCCTTTCGGGACTGACTTTCGCTACGTTTTCGTGGGTAAAGGTATGATTTCCGATTTCATGGCC
The DNA here is from genome assembly GCF_042610505.1 of Chryseobacterium sp. sg2396. Classification (NCBI taxonomy): domain Bacteria; kingdom Pseudomonadati; phylum Bacteroidota; class Flavobacteriia; order Flavobacteriales; family Weeksellaceae; genus Chryseobacterium; species Chryseobacterium sp. sg2396. The sequence continues at coordinate 41,187 of NZ_JBHGAQ010000007.1, forward strand.
TTCGCGGTAAATTCTTTTCACCAGCGGAAGGTTTTTTTCGGCATTTAATCCGACAAGGAAGAATGCAGCGGGAACGTGGTATTTGGAAAGAACATCCAACACCTGCGGCGTGTAGGTTTCATCCGGCCCGTCGTCAAAAGTAAGAACCAGCTCTTTCTGCGGAGCTCCGCCATACTTTTTCACTTCGTAAGAACTCGGATAGGTGATATAATTTTCATCGGTTATGATTTTCTCTTTCGGATCGATTTCCAGGGCTATCTTTCCGTCATGCGGAGTGTTCAGAACATCCAACACTTCCCCGTCACCGATATAATCCACCATGGTTTGTCCTTTTACATTTTCCAGGACTTTTAAATTTAATTTTGAAAGCCCGGCAAACGTTAAGTCTTTATCGTAAAAATTCCAGATCCGGCTGTCTTCGCTACCCAGCCTCCAGAGGGCAGTTCCGGCGAGCGGATATTCCGAGGAGAAACGCATGGTGTTGAAAATCGAAGCGGCATCGTTGAAAAATACGGTGTGGGTGTTATTCTTGGAATCGGTATAAGAATAATTCAGATTAAAAGTATTGTCATCGAAATTAATTGTCGCCTTACTGGCACTGGCTTTGGTGATCGCCTGCATGTAGGTCACGGAACTGTTGTCGTTTTTATCGGTACTCCAGTCGTAGCCATAAGCTCCCAGCCCCAGGATGATTTTTTCGGGTGAGATTTTCTTTAATATTTTTCCGGTCTGTGCTTCGATCCATTTCTGTGAGGAAATAGGCCCGGCATCGCTGTCTGCGGAATATTCGTCGTAGGCCATCAATACAAAATAATCAACATACGGACTCAGTTTTTCAACATTGTAATCGTCGTTATCCGTCATGATGTCCATGGAAACCAGCAATTTATTCTGTTTAAACGTATCCGAAAGCTCTTTCATAAAAGCAATCAGGTTTTCGTCGGAATCCAGATTCATATCTTCAAAGTCGATATTGATGCCTTTGAAATGCAGTTTCTGGCATTCCATTGTAAGCTTCCGGATCAGCTTTGTTCTTTTCAGAGGATCTTTCAGTACTTTCCCCAATCCTTCCGAATGGAATTCCTGATTAAAATTATTGCTGAGGATCGGCATGGTTGCTACGCCCGTCCTTCTTATTACTTTATATCCTTCCGGATCAACATTGGTTTTCAGGTCTCCTGTTTTAGGATCCAGGAAGAACCATTCCGGGAAGACCAGGTTGATATGCCGGATGTTTCTTTTCAGGGACATCAGGGATTGCGGATCCCAGGCTACATAGAATGCAGAACGGATCCCGCCCGGAAATTGTGACCAGTTACGGTTCTGGTTTTTAAATCTTTCAGCTCTTGCCTTTCTGATCTTGGCAAGGTTGGTATGTATGGTTTTTTCGGAAATAAAGCTTCTGAAACCTTTGTATTCTTTTGATATTTTATTTTCCTGAAGATAGGGTTTGCTGGCGGTGATCACCGCTTTGTAATCTTCCTTGAAAGGAATTTTCGGGCTTCTGCCGAATTTCATCATCAGACCCAGCGCCAGAAAAAGCAGCACCGCAACAAAGATAAAAATACGGCTTCCCCACTGCACATTCCTCCAACGCTTTTTGTTGTTGGTCTGAAAGATCTGTTTTGAATTTTCCACCACTTAAACTTTTAGTTTTAAATTACAAAAGTCGTGAAATATCCGGTTATATTCAATTAAAAAAATATTAAAATCAAAATTTACTTTCAGTTATTAATAAGAATGCCTACCAAATCCTGAATAATCTTCTGTGCTACGAAATACATAAAATCCAGCCTTTCCAGATGTGGCATATACAATTTGGATGTCACTTCCGTATCGTGTACACGGATGGTGTAAAAGACCGTTCCTACCTCATTGCCGTCCTCCCCTTTTCCTGGCCCCGCCACTCCTGTTGTGGACAGTGAAATATCGGTATTAAATAATTTCTGACAGCCTTTTGCCATTTCTGCCGCCACCTGTTCACTGACCACTGTAAATTCTTCTACGGTTTCTTTCTTTACATTTAAAATACCGATCTTCTTTTCGGCAGCGTAGGGAATGATCCCGCCAAGGAAATAATTGGAACTTCCGGGAACGGATGTGATCATCTTTGCGAGTTCTCCTCCGGTACAGCTTTCCGCCGTGGAAATGGTGAGTTTTCTTTCTGTTAAAATCCCGGCAAGGATTTTTTCGATTTTATCTTCGGAAGTGGCAATTACATTGTCTTTAATCAAAGGCAACAGTTTTTGGATTTCCTCTTCCAGTTGCTGCTGTAAAGCCGTTTCGTTTGACCCCGTGGCCGTGAGACGTAATTTAACACGGGTTCCCACCGGCAGATAAGAAAGAGAAAGATTTGAAGGCAAAGCCAGCTCCCAGTTTTCAACAATATCTGCTAAAATGCTTTCAGGAATGCCTACTACGGAAACAATTCTTGTGGAAATATAATTTAAGCTGAATTTTTCATGTAAATAGGGAATAATCTGGTCTTTGATCAGCGGTTTCACTTCATACGGAACCCCAGGCAGGCTGAACAAAAGTTTTCCGTTCTCTTCCATCATGGTACACGGTGCTGTTCCGAAATGATTCTGAAAAACTCTTGACCTTGTCGGAACAAATGCCTGCTCCCGGTTTCTTTCCAGGATTTCCAGTCGGCCGCGTTTTTCCATGTAAGCTTTCAGATGGTTGAAGGTGGCCTCATCCAAAGCAAGTTCGTCATTAAAAAATTCGGCAATGGCTTTTTTGGTTTTGTCGTCTCGGGTGGGTCCCAAACCTCCGGTCGTAATAATAACATCCCCTGTTTCAAAAGCAGTGCGGATGGTCTTTTTTATGGTCTCAATTTCGTCTGAAATGGTAAAGATCTGCAGAACTTTTATCCCGATGTTTTTAAGTTCGTTCGCAATAAAGTTGGAATTGGTATCTATCGTGTTCCCCGAAAGGATTTCGTCACCAATGGTGATCAGAACAGCATTTTTCATATAATATGGGTAGAAAAAATTTCTACGCAAATGACGGAAATTTCTGTCTGCCGGGCAATATAAATTGATTTTTTCTATTTTTGACGGAAATTGTTAAACTATCATTATGTCTAAATACGACGATGCTTCGTGGCATTACGGCGGAGATTTTCCAGAAGAGCTTTCTGAAAACAACGGAGCCACGCACACCGGGATGTTCCTTAATTGGTGTATCAATAAAGGCCTGATCTCCGGGGAATTAAAAGAAGACACCGGAGAAGAAATCGAAAAGATCAGACGCCGTGAAATGACGGGTGCTGAATTTGTGATGGATTGTATGGACGGGAAGTTCTCGGAACATGACCTTAATGCGATGGGAAATGCCTTTGCACAGGATTATTACAAGGACGAAACAGATTTCGGAAACCTATTTAGCTCATTTGCAGACGATTATGTAAATCTCTTTGATACGAAAGCTGAAGAGAACGATTATGAATACGAAACCTTCTATCATATTGAAGATACCTATGAAAACTATGACCTGATGAAACAGGTGATCGATCATCGTTTTGAGGAATGGAAAGAGTATAAAGGTTTGAACTGAAAATCTTAACACATAAGAAACATAAGATTTTAGGCTTTTGGCTTTGAGAATATTTTAGAACACATGAGAAAGAAAATCTGAGATTTTACAACCGATATGCATTGTACTTGTATTGACTCCGTCGAATCTTCGATTTCCGCAGGAATCTCAGCGTAGTATTAGCATCGTGCGAAAGATTTGCGTGTAGATTCCTGCGGAATAACAAAGTAATGATAGATTTGTTTTTTTAAAAATGGATCATTGATAATTAATGACCGATTTTCAATTTAATCATGCTTCACCCAAATCAACTCCTCGGTATTATAGCCTACATTTTTTGCTTTTGCAAGAAATCTTTGCTTAATGCTGTCCGGGATTTCTTTGGTCCGTGAAAGGATCCACAGGTATTTTAAATTGTTACCCATGATTAAAGCATACTGGTAATTGTCATCGATATCAACAACATTATACCCGGCCCAGATCGGCTTGAAGAAAGAAACTTTTAATCTTGCTTCATTTTCACCGTTTATAAACCGGGCTTCGCCGATGGATTCTTTCCATTCTTTTTTTACGTAGTTATAGCCACGGTTATCGACCCTAATGGTTCCGTCAGGATTTTTAGAATAAGTAGCCGTCACGTTATCCATGTTTTTCTCGAATTTATAATCGAAACGGGCTATTTCGTACCATTTGCCAAGGTATTGATCAACTTTGAAGTTCTGAACTGCGGTAGCACCTTTCGGAATTCCAGCAGCACAGGAGTTTAAAATTACGAGTCCTAAGATTCCCAGTGAAACGGGAATAGCAATTTTCTTCAGCATTTTCATAACAGAATATTTTTGTGGTATCCTGAATTCTTCAAAAATGATGCCTGAAAGGATTGCGGCTTTTCTTTCTTCAAGAGCCTGTTTTAAATTTAGCCTTTGTTTTTCAACATTAAGAATTAAGATATTTTAGCTAAAAAAAAAACAATTCATCAGTTTCTTCGCAGTATATCACCTGTTTTACTGAAATCGTCATATTAAAGTGAAGCATAAACAAAGTTTATTTTAATTCAGAAAATTAAGAGTAATGACGGAATATTTTATAAATAAGAATCCAAACAGTTTCTATGAAAAAACCTTCAGGAAATTATCCTTAAAACTGCCGGAGACTTCGATTTCTGTATCGTCGGAAAGAGTTACGGTTCCGCTTTTATGGTAGGATTTTACAAAACGCGTATTGATGATGTGCGAACGGTGAACTCTTACAAAAGGGGATTCAAGGAGGTCGTCGAAATGCTTCAGGAAGCGGCAGACCATCTTCTTGGAACCGTCCGTAAGGTAAACCTGGGTAAAGTTGCCATCCGCCTGGAGCCTGATGATATCTTCTGTCTTTACGACGTCAAAGCCTTGTAAAGTAGGAAGAATCAGCTGTTGTTTCTCCGGTTTTAATTTTAAATTTTCGAGTAATATTTTATTCCGGTTGAGCGCTTCTTTGTTCTCAATGCTTTCTGCCGCTTTGTTTACCGCCACGATAAGCTCCTGAATATCGATAGGCTTCAGGATGTAATAGCTTGCCGATTTGTTCAGTGCCTGTAAGGAATACTGTGAAAACGCGGTAATGAAAATGGTTTCATAGGAAAAGTCTTTGGTGGCTTCCAGAACATCAAAGGCATTCCCGAAGGGCATTTCGACATCCAGGAATACAAGCTGCGGTTGTTTATCGGCAATTATGGGAACGGCTTGTGTGATGTTTTCAGCTTCCCCTAAAATTTCGACCTGCGGACAGTATTTGGTGAGATAGCTCCTTAAAACTTCTCTCGCCATCAGTTCATCGTCTACGAGTACGGCTTTTATTTTCATTTATTCAGCAATTTATAGGTGATTTCCACAGCAACTCCCTGTGCATTTTTTTTATCGGTGATCTTACACTGTATATCCTGGTGATGGAGGTCATTCAGCAACGCAATCCGCTCCAGTGTATTTTTCATACCCCGGCCTTTCCGGGCTTTCTGGTGTTCCGTTTTCTGCTTTTTGCTTTCTTCGATACCGATGCCGTTGTCTTGAATCGTTATTTTCAGATTTTGATCTTCCTTTTCAAAATGCAGGGTCAGAAATCCTTTGGTGGTCCTGTAACGAAGTCCGTGCCAGATGGCATTTTCGAGGAAGGGCTGCACGAGCATTCCGGGAACTTTCAGGCTTTGGGTATTGAGATTTTCATCCACCTCGATTTCATAGTCGAATTTATCGGCAAAGCGTGTTTTTTCCAGCGCCAGGTAATTCTGCAAGAGGTCCAGCTCCTGCTGAAACGGAATAAAGTCTTCCGTGGAGTTCTCCATTACGCAACGCATCAGCTTTGAAAATCGTGTTAAATACTGATTCGCTTCCAGTTCGTTATTCGTAGCAATAAAATGGTTTACCGAATTTAAGCTGTTGAAAATAAAATGGGGATTCATTTCACGGCGGAGCGACTGTAGGGCGATCTTTTTATTTTTTACCTGAACTTTTTTCAGGGTTCTGAAAATGAACAAAACCAGCGCGATGAGAATAACCACAGCGGCAATCAGGCTGTAATTAAAAACATTTTTCTTGCGGATCAATTCGTCTTTTAATTGTTTTTCCTTTTCAAGCTGCGTGATTCTCTGCTCGTTATCCTCCAGGATCTTTTCATCGACCAGGCTTTTGTCTTTGGAAACAAGTTCCGGCAGTTTTCCTAAAAAATCACGGTAAAGTTTTACCGAAGCATCCGTATTTCCGGAAACACTATAAAGACTGTCTAGTTTTTTCACGCTTTTCCGGGCCTCCAGGGTGTGGCGTTTCTCAAGAGCGATCCTGTATGATTTTTTCAACAAGCCTATGGCTTCTTCCGGATCATTTTTCTTAATGTAAATGTCTGCCAGTTCGCGGATCTGCTCGACTTCCTTTTTAGAATTTTTCTTTACGAAATCTTCTTTCAACATTGTCTTTTTTGTTGCAATAGCTTTGTCAAATTTTCGATTGTCTACATAGAAATCAGTCAGTTTCTGATTGATTTCCAAAGCCTGTTGCGGGGCTTCCTTTTTGGAGATTCTATAAGCACTTGTAAGATTGGCCTCCGCTTTCGGAATATCATTTTGCTGAATATTTACATCCGCCATCTGGCTGTAGCTTGTTGCCAGCGCACTGTTATCCTTTTCTTTTTCGTTCAGCCGGATATTGCTCTGGATGGCTTCTTCTTTTGCTTCAGGAGAACTTACGGAGAGCCGGGTTACATCATTGGAATTGAGAACACGGCTTTTAGGCGGGCTGACCTCTGCCGCTCTGTTGTAATTGCTGATGGCCGGGATAAACTTATTCTGTTTTTCCTGAGACTGTGCCAATTTACGGCTTGTCTTTTCAATATTGGACCTGTCATTTAGTTTTTCATAAATGGCTTTAGCTTTGGCATAATATTCTTCACTTTTGCGGAAATTACCGTCTTTAAAGAAAGTTTCACCAATGTTGTAGTAGGAATCAGCCTGTGCGGATTCGTCTTCGGTATCGACTGCCTTTTCCAGTTTTTTGGTCTGCATCCGCACCTCTCCCACCACATTACCGCTTTGGGCATGCACCATATTTACAAAAATCACTGAAAAGAAAACGGTAAAAAGTCGGAGCATCTTCATAAAACAAAGATATACATATCTGTCATTTGCTGAAAACGATTCACCAAGTGGAAACGGAAACCCACCAAGTCTGCCGTTTTTCTCCGGGATCCGAACCTAATTTTACGGCAGAATTTTAAATTTTATGATCATGAAAAATTTTTCACCCTTGTTTTCAGTCTTATGTTTTCAACTTTCTTTTCCATAAGTCTCCGGAAAAATCAATTACGGAAATCAGATCCAATATCCGGAAGTTAATATCAACATTGCTGCTCTACTCATTATTTCGGAAACGAATAAGGATTATCAGTATAAAAGGCATGGCCTTTTATCAAAGAATGAAATTTATGATCTTGTACGGGTAGACTATTTTGCCGCCACCATCAAAAATATCCGTAAAGAACTGATGGCCAAAGCCAAAATACTTCTGGAGGAGAAGATGAAAAACCTGGCGTATTTTTCAGGGGACGATTTTACCAACGCAACAAAAAATGTAAATGATGGCTTCAGGACGCTTCTGCCTACGGAAATTTATAAATCGTATGAATCCTACAACAGTTCGTCACTGGCGCTTACCAGGTTTGCCAATGTAAATCCGGCAGCCAAGTCCGTAACCATGTATTATCAGCCTGTCCCGGACAAAGAATTCGATTTTGTTATTAATCCGGTTGTTCACGAACCCGTTATCCAAATACTCTACGAAATAAAACTCAGCATCAAAAGAAATCCCGAAAGAAAAATAACAGCAGAACTGAAAGCGTCAAAAAAAGAAAAAAAGCGTTTCAGGTTGTTTTAAAAACATGCTTATGAAAGATTTTAACTTCCGTAGCAAAATCTTAATATTAATTGAAATTCCGTTAACAGTCAACCGGTTAGCATTGAGTACATTTGTTTAAAACCAATCATGATTATGAAAAAACACTTTTACTTTTTGGGCTTATGCGCTTTATTCCTGCAAAACTGCTCTTTTCTGGAGCAAAGCAATTTCATGGAAACGAAAATTATCTCCAGTGACCCCAACGAGAAAATTATTTACAAATATTACCAGACGGGAGTTCATGATTATAAAGTGGATTTTTATTCGGTAGATAAAGCCGGCACGACAAAATTGTTTGAACATTATTTTAACGATGCTCTTTTCGCTTCAGAACCTTATCATATTTCCGAAAACGATGAGGCACTTATTATTAAAACAAGACTCTTTTCACAGGCTAGAACCTTCGTTACCAGAAGCGGGAAATCGATCATTTTAACAAACCGGTAGCTGATTGTAAAATACTGCTCTTTTCAGGTATATTCACCAAGTCAAACCTCAGTTTCACCATGTCTCACAGTTTTATATTTTAATTCTTTTGTAATTTTACTTTAGAAATTTAAAATTAAAAAAAGGAAATTATGAGATTGAGACATTTTTTACTGATCGGATTTCTGGTATTCGGAAGCCTGATCAACGCACAGGAAATTAAAAAAAATTTTATTGAAGTAACGGGAGTAGCGGAAATGGAAGTGGAACCGGATGAGATCATTTTCAATATCGGCATCAAAGGCGATAATAAAAACCAGCTGGCCGACAATGAAAAACAGCTGTTCGAGATCTTGAAAAGCAATGGGGTGAAAAACGAAGACATCAAATTCAAATCGATGTACCAGAATATGTATTCCAAAGTGAAAGTTTTCACAAAAAACCTTCAGTTTAAGGTCACCAAGAAAACGGATGTGGGAAATCTTTTTGAAAGCCTCAACCAGAAATGGGTAACCAGCATCAACATCAGCGAAATCAAGAACACCAAAATCGCCGATTTCAGAAAAACCGTAAAGGTGAATGCTTTGAAAGCTGCCAAAGAGAAAGCCGACTACCTGCTGGAAAGCATCGGTAAAAAGGCGGGAATGCCTCTTGAGATTACAGAAATTGAAGATTATACCAGCGATACCATCCTGCCGATGAACTTCAGAAGCAAAGTAGCCAACATCCAGATGGAAGCTGCAGATGCCAACGTAGATTATTCATTTGATAACATCGATAATATTAAGCTGAAATACAGCATCAAAACGAAATACGAAATTCTTTAACCTATTTTATACGAGCTGAGATTTTTTTCAGCATACATATATATTTTGAGTGTGCAACCCGTGGCCGAAACGACTGCGGGTTTTTTCATCGTAAAACAAATAGATTACAGATATCTTTATGTTTTTTTCATCTAAAAAGGAATAAATTATCTTTAATACCACAAAAATTGGAGTGATGGTTTAATTGTTGTTATCAACTTAAAATCAACCACCATAATATATTTGCAATATGATAACGATTATTCCAGAGGCTCCTGAGAATGTTGCCGCTTTCAGCGCAATAGGAGATGTGACGAAAGAAGACTTTGAAAACCTTGTACTTCCTCATGTACAAAGGAAAGTAAATGAGTATAACGAATTGAATTATCTATTGTATCTGGATACAGACCTGGATAAGTTTACCATGGGTGCATGGCTGCAGGATGCTTTGTTAGGCTTGAAAAACCTGACGATGTGGAACAGGGCAGCCATTGTTACCGATAAGGAAGGAGTGCAGAACTTTACTGATATTTTCAGTGTCGTGATGCCGGGAGAATTTAAATCTTTCCCGAAAGGAAACCTGTACAATGCCTTGTACTGGTGCAAAAACGGGAATGAAGTGGAAGCGTAAACAGCTTATTATAAAAACAACGGAAGACTGTCTTTCTTAAGGGGCAGTCTTTTTTGTTTGATGTATTAAAAAGGCTGCTCCTTCCGGAGCAGCCTTTATTTATTTTATTGATCACAAGAAACGCATTCTGCAGCCATTTCATTTTTATGTAACTTCTGCGAAGCATACAACTGTTTGTACCGGAAAGCAATTACCAGTCCTATCAGCGTCATTCCCACCCCGACCAGAGACGGATAATTATAGGAATATCCTTTTTGCAAAGGAATCCCTCCCAGAAAAGCCCCCATGGCATTGGCACAGTTGAAAGCTGCCTGCATAAAGGCTGCCGCCATCATTTCGCTTTTCGGAGCTGCCTTCATCATCATGATGTTGATCGGAGCTGCTACCGACATGGATAAAGCCCCACAGATAAAGGTTAATACCAGAGAAATGATTTTGTATTCCGAAAAGAAAAAAACGCCGCCCAATGAAACCATCATCAGGGTCATCAGCAGGACACAGGTTTTTTCAGGGTTAAGCCTGTCCGACAAGTATCCGCCAACCAGGTTTCCGACCACCATCCCCGCTCCGGCCAGGATCATGACATAAGCCATCTGACTTTCCTTAATCCCCGAAACAATCGTCATCAGCGGAGTGATATAACTGAACCAGGTGAAAAGACCTCCGAAACCAATGGCTGTAATCATCAAAACAAGCCAGGCTTGTTTTCCTTTAAGAAATTTCATCTCTTCCATAAAACGGGTGTCCTGATTGGTTTCCAGCACAGGAAGCCAAAGTTTTAAAAACAGGAGAGCCAGCAGTCCGATCACCGAAACAATGGCAAAATACCATCTCCAATGAAAAGTATGCCCGATATAGGTTACCAAAGGAACCATCGCCAGGTTGGCAATAGTAAGCCCCGTAAACATCAAGGAAATATAAAATGCCTCTTTTCCTTTCGCTGCCATTCTGGTAGCTACGACGGTCCCCACTCCGAAAAACGCACCATGCGGAAGTCCCGAAAGGAAACGGATGATCATCATGGTCGTATAATCCGGTGCAACAGCCGATAAAGCATTGAATATGGTAAAAATTACCATCAGGGCGATCAGCACTTTCTTCGGCGGAAACTTTACCGAATAGCCGATCAGCATTGGTGCGCCGACGACAACCCCGAAGGCATAAGCCGAAATCAGGTGTCCCGCCTCTGGAATGCTTATCCCCAGGCTTCTCGCCATATCGGGAAGCAGCCCCATAATGGTAAACTCGGTAGTTCCGATTCCCAGTCCGCCGATGGCCAGCGGTATTATTCTCTTATCAATCTTCATTGTATTGCCTTTTAACTAATTTCAAAGTGCAAAAGTCGACAGAATTTACCGGTTATACTTTAACGGAAATGATATAAATTTGTTCTGTATTAACAATTTTAATTAAATTTAAATTAATTATTAATCAAAAGAGAACCTAATGAAAATCCAGAAGGAGATTATTGAATTTGAAGAAGGCAAATCTTTCAAGCTGTTTTCACCATCGCTTAAAAATTGCTTTTTCTGGCATTACCATCCGGAAACGGAACTTGTCTATGTGGAAGCCAGCAACGGCATCCGTCATGTAGGAAAAAATATTTCAGATTTTAAAGACAGCGATCTGCTGCTGATCGGATCCAACGTCCCTCATCTCAATTTTGACTATAAAATCCAGACGGAATGCAAACAGCTGGTCCTGCAAATGCGGGAAAATTTTCTGCAGGAATACATCTCCCCCGTGCCGGAATTTAGATATATCAGAAAACTGCTGGAACGTTCTTACCTGGGTCTATCGTTTTCAGGCGAGACAAAACGGATTGTTGTGAACAAGCTTCATGAGATGAGAAACGAGAATTCATTCAGTTCGTTTATGGGACTTATTGAAATCCTGCAGATCCTCGCCCAGTCTGATGAGGTAAAGGAACTGAATACCGAAGATACCCGGATCAAATGGTTTCTGAACGATAAGATCCGGATGGGAACCATCTACGATTATATTCATGAAAATTACGACAAAGCTCCCAATGTGAATGTGATTGCTGAAAATGTAAATCTCAGCACCCCCGCTTTCTGCCGGTATTTCAAGAAACAAACAAATATGACCTTTACCGACTTTGTTAATAATTACCGGATCAATCAGGCTAAATTGCTGCTGCTGCAAAATGCAGTGATCACGGAAGTCGGTTTTCAGGTCGGTTTTGAAAGCCTCTCCTATTTTAATAAACTGTTTAAAAAATACATTGGTGAAACGCCTTCTGCTTTTAAGAAAAAGCATTTGAGTAAAATAGCGAATTAGCCCTAGCAATTAACTTCAAAAATTTTAACCACAAAAGTCACAAAAGATTTAGTTTATTGCTTTGGGAATATTTTCAGATCACAAAAGAAGAAAATCTAAGATTTTCAGTGGTGCTGCATCAAACTAATGCGCGGTGGAGACACTCGGAGCCCTTGTCAAAGGCCGTATGAAATCCTTCAAGAGCCTCAACATAGCGCTAATATCAAGGTGAACTTATATTCTGCTTAAACAAATGAGCTATTTTAATTCAAACTAAACTATATATGCGTATTGTCAGGTTGAGGCTCCCGAAACCAAGCATTATCCGTGTAAATCTGTGGGAGATTATATTTGTTGCTAGTACTATACTTAGTTCCCTGCGGGAAATCGAAGATTCGACGGAGTCAATGACAAACAGAGTGCTGAAATATGATTTACCATAATTGTATGGAACGGCTGTCCGGTGAAGATTTTTTACCGCAAAAGTCACAAAAGATATTCATGCCGTAGAATAAAGTTAGATACCTGATGCTGGAAAAAGCGCGCAAAAGTTTTAAAAATCTTTGATTTTTAATCTCATGTGTGCTGAAATATTTTCAATCTATTCAAATCTTCTCTGTGACTTATGTGTTAAAAATAAATACAATCATTTGTGAAAATCCAGCAAATCTGTGGGAAAACCATAACCTATTCATAAAGCAAAAAAAACGCTCCAAAAAGGAGCGCTGTGTTTCTAGTGGATATGCTTTTCTGCGTGATAGGAGCTTCTCACCAATGGCGAACTCTCCACATGCCTGAAACCTAAACTTCTGGCAAAATCACCAAATTCATCAAATTCTTCAGGAGTAATGAATTTTTTTACCGGAAGATGCTTTTTGGTCGGCTGTAAATACTGGCCCAGTGTAATCACGTCTACATTGGCGTTCCGAATGTCTTCAATGGTCTGGAAAACCTCATCCTTCGTTTCACCAAGTCCCAACATAACACCGGTTTTGGTTCTTCGCTGACCGGCTTCTTTCAGGTATCTCAAAACGTCAAGGCTTCTTTCGTATTTAGCCTGAATTCTTACCTCTCTTGTAAGACGCTTTACCGTCTCCATATTGTGGGAAATAACTTCCGGAGCTACCTCTACCAAGCGGTCGATATGTTTGGTGATCCCCTGGAAATCAGGAATCAAAGTTTCCATCGTGGTTCCCGGAGAAATCCTTCTTACCGCATTTACCGTTTCCGCCCAAAGAATAGAACCCATATCTTTCAGATCGTCACGGTCTACCGAAGTCAAAACGGCGTGTTTGATCTTCATTAATTTGATCGAACGGGCCACTTTTTCCGGTTCATCCCAATTTACATCCATTGGCTTTCCGGTTTTTACCCCGCAAAATCCGCAGCTTCTGGTACAGATATTCCCTAAAATCATGAACGTCGCCGTCCCTTCGCCCCAGCATTCTCCCATATTCGGACAGCTTCCGCTCTGGCAGATGGTGTTTAATTTATATTTGTCCACCAAAGTCCTCAGTTCCCTGTAATTCTTACCGGTAGGCAGCTTTACGCGAATCCATTTTGGTTTCTGAACGGTTGTATCCTGAACTAAATTCTCCATTTATTTCTTAAATTGAGGGTCAAAGTTAGTGATTTTTTTATCGAAACAATCAAAGACCGGGATTGACGAAACCCATAATTTTGTATTTTTAAGTTTAAATTTGATTTTATGAAAAACATATTTTGCCTGCTGCTGATCCTGTTCAGTTCATTTTCTTTTGCTCAGAAAGAATTCCAGCCCAAAGGTGCGACGATGATTGAAACGGTGGACGGTGATCTGGACGGCGATCAGATTGCTGAAAAAGTAATCGTTTACAATACAAAAGATATCACGGAGTTCGGAAATATTCGTGAAATACAGATCCTGAAAAAAGCCAATGGAAAATGGACGATTCTGGAAAAGTCCAGAAATGCCATCCTTAAAAGCGGGGACGGAGGAATGATGGGCGATCCTTATCAAAGTACTGAGATTGAAAAGGGAATTTTAATGATTACCCAGGCTGGAGGGAGCAGCTGGAAATGGGGATATACCGACAAATACAGGTTTCAAAACGGCCGTTTTGAACTGATCGGTTATTCATCAAGCAGCGGAAAACCGGAAGAATATTCAACGGATGTTGATTTTAATTTATCAATAGGGCAGCTGACCTTTGAGAAAGAAGTTGAAAATACAAAAGAATACGGACCATCCAAAAAGGAAACGGTTATAAAAAAAGGATTGAAAATAAACCTGCAGAACAGGAATCAGGAAAAGCGAAGGGAAATTCTTCTGCCCAAGACAAAAGAGAAAGTTTATTTGTAATTTGATGCAGGCAGATTGTGAGTGTATAATGAAATCTAACGGTTTTTAAAAATTCGTTAGGTTTCTGGCCATCAATTTATTATTGCTTTAATTGTCTTCAAATTCATTATTCTTCAACATTTCTGCCAATACTTTTTTGGCACGCATGACGCGGACTTTTGTATTCGCGACTGAGATTCTCAGCTCTTCGGCGATTTCCTTTATGCTTTTTTCCTCAAAGAACCTTAGCCGGATAATCTCCTGATAGTTAATATCCAGCGACTCGATGGTTTTGATAATTTTTTTCTGCTCTTCTTCGGAGATCATCAGTTCTTCAGGAGATTTGGCATACTGGTTTTTTACTTCATCCAGATTTTCGGTAGGATCCTGGTTTTCCCTGGATCTCTTTCTCCAGAAATCGATGATGGTATTCTGTGCAATGGTAAGCACCCAGGTTTTAAACTGGAAATGCGGATCGTACATATCGAGTTTGGAGAGTACTTTCGAGAAAACATTTACCGTAATTTCATCGGCATCATTTTCATCATGAACTTTTTTCATCACAAAAGAAAAAACATCTACCCAAAAGATGTTGATGAGCCTGGTCTGGGCCTTCTGGTCTTTTTCCTTTGCCTTACCGATAAGCTGGAAGAGTTGTTCGTCGTTCATTGTAAACAAATATAATGATTTCATACGGAAAATAAATGAAGTTTTTCTCCCTAAAAGCTGAAGTAAAATTGCCGTCAAATGCTTTTTACTTACTGAAAACAACATAAAATCAGCCTTGCAAGATTTGATTTGCTACCTACTTCCCTCTGAATTCCTTATCTTTGCACCTTAAATTTTAAAGCAGAATATAATGAACTCTTTTATTGAAGAACTGAAATGGCGCGGTCTTTTTGCCGACATGATGCCCGGAACGGATGAACAACTGGATAAGGAAATGACGACAGCCTATATCGGTTTTGATCCGACTGCAGATTCTTTACATATCGGGAGTCTTATTCAGATAAAAATCCTGGCGCATTTTCAGCAGCATGGCCACAAGCCGATCGCATTGGTAGGCGGTGCTACCGGAATGATCGGCGATCCTTCTGGAAAATCTGCCGAAAGAAACCTTCTGGACGAGGAAACCCTTCTTCATTACGTAGACTGCCTGAAAAACCAGCTTTCAAGATTTCTGGATTTCTCGGGAAGCGAACCGAACAGAGCAGAACTGGTGAACAACTACGACTGGATGAAAAATATTTCTTTCCTTGATTTTGCGAAAAACGTAGGAAAAAATATTACCGTTAATTATATGATGGCGAAAGATTCCGTGAAGAAGAGATTTTCGGGAGAATCGGGAGCAGATGGGATGAGCTTTACAGAATTCACTTATCAGCTGATCCAGGGATACGATTTTTTACACTTATACCAGAACAATAATGTAAAGCTTCAGATGGGAGGTTCCGACCAGTGGGGAAACATCACGACCGGAACGGAGCTTATCCGTAGAAAAGCACAGGGAGAAGCGTTTGCCCTTACCGTTCCTTTGATCACCAAAGCAGATGGTTCCAAATTCGGGAAGTCTGAAAGTGGCGAAAATTACTGGCTGGACAAAAAGAAAACATCACCATACAAATTCTATCAATTCTGGCTGAATGCCACGGATGAAGATGCTGAAAGATTCATTAAATTTTATACATTCCTTGGTAAAGAGGAAATCGAAGCACTGATCGAGGAACATAAAACAGCCCCACATGAAAGAAAGCTTCAGAAAAAGCTGGCTGAAGAAGTAACGGTTTGGGTTCACGGAAAAGAAGAGTATGAAAAAGCTTTGAAAGCTTCTGAAATTCTTTTCGGAAGATCTACTGCTGAAGATCTGGTGAGCCTGGATGAAGAAACGTTCCTTGAAGTTTTTGACGGTGTTCCACAGAAGGAAATAGCGAAAACCGATGTGCTGGGCATCAATATCGTGGATCTTCTTTCCGAAAAGTCGGGGTTCCTGAAATCAAAAAGTGAGGCGGCCAGAGAATTGAAAGGAAATTCCATTTCGGTGAATAAGCAGAAAATCAATGAAGCTTATACAGCCAATGAAAACGATCTTATCGACGGTAAGTTTTTACTTCTTCAGAAAGGGAAGAAAAGTTATTTTATCGTAAAGGTTATCTAACGTGAACTCGAAATAAAAACCTGATTAACAGGTCGGAAGAGGTAAGCTGGATGCTGGGAGTTTATTTTGGTCAACTTTAATTCCAAAGGTATTCATTATCAAATGAGATCATTTGTTATTATATAAAAAGGAAATCTACTTGAACCCCTGATTTATCAATCTGAGTTCCAATTGCAATCTCTCACTTCAACAATCGACCGGAAACAAATAAATATATCCAGATTCACGTTAAATCTGATTTAGGCTTTCTGTAACATATAATACGGGCGCGACATTTTACTGTTGCGCCCGTAATTTTTTTAGTCAAAACAAAAAAGCCATCCGTGAAGATGGCCCTGATATAATTTAATAAATGATCTTATAATTCTAAGAAACTGTAGAAAACAGCTGCGCTTTTGTCACCTGTTCCGATTACTTTCTGAGTCTTAGCCACTTCACCGTCTACATAGATGGTAACGATTAATTCTGAATCAGAATAAGGAAGTGTAGCATTTGCTGCTAAATTAAGCTGAGACTGGCTAGAGCTTACATACATATCACCGCTCGACCATGTTGTTCCGGTAGGATTGAATGTAGTACTCTGTCCTGTTCCGATCTGCGTTACTACCGTTTTAAAAGTTCCCAGTACAGCAGGGCTTGGAGCAGGACTCGGGCCGTTGGTATTTATTTTTGCTTCAAACTTGATAATATGGTCCGTGTATCCGTTGTCATCATCTTTTTTACAAGAGTTAACCACAAAAATTACCGAAAATAGTACAGCGAATAAAAAAGAAAGTCTTAATAAACTTTTTGATTTGTAAAATTGCTTCATTTCTCCAAATAGATTTTTAATGGTTCAAATATAGGTTTTTTATCAATATAAAAATAACTTTTATGTAAAATTTCCAACAAAGATTTCCAAAAAATATCAATTCAATAAATATTTGGAACGGAATTTTTTCTTTAACTATTTAAACGGCTAACCACCTGATTTCAGACAGTTTGTCAGAAGATCCTGATTGGTCCCATTTTTACACGATCAGGTTTTAATACATCATTATTAATTATCTTTGCACCATGAATTTAGATTACATCGTAAGAGAGCCGGAACTTATTACCCCCGATACCACCATACTATTTATGCTTCACGGCTACGGAAGCAATGAACAGGACCTCTTCAGCTTCAGGGAAACCCTTCCGGCAGACTGGATCATCATTAGCTTCAGGGCTCCGAGAGAGACTCAATTTGAAGGTTTCTCATGGTATGATATCGACTTTAACAATCCTGAAAAATTTGTAGATGTCCCTCAGGCTAAGGAATCTCTGAACAGTGTGCTTGAAAGCATTCTTAAGATCGTTAACAGCTACGGAATTACCGAGGGTAAAACTCACCTTTGCGGCTTCAGCCAGGGAGGAATTTTATGTTATGCGTTGGCCCTGACCTATCCTGAAATGTTTAATCTGATAGCCTGCCTAAGCAGCTATCCCGAAGAAAAACTACTGACAGATATTGTAAATGATAAGAAAAAGCTGGAAAAACTCCGCTTTTTCATTTCCCACGGTACTGATGATGCCGTTATCCCTCTTGAATGGGGAAGAAAAGCGGCGGAACTGCTGTATGACCTCAGCTGCTATTTTACATTCAGGGAATACATGAGCGGACATGGGGTAAACCAGAAGAATTATATGGACCTGATGGAATTCTTCACCAAATGAGTTTACAGAAAATTCAACATTTCATTTAATTATTTGCAAAACATTCAGACATTCTCCATTTTGGGAATGTTTTTTTATTGGGATAAAGATAAAATGATTAAATTCAGTAGATGAAACTGAAGTATCTTTTTGTGTTGCTATTTTTCAGCATTTTTACGGATGCCCAGAATTCCTTTGAACTTGAAGATACCGAAAAAACAGTTATTCCCTTTAAACTTATTGCCAATTTAATTTTCATCCCCGTTAATATTAATGGTGCGGATCTTACTTTTATGCTGGATACGGGCGTAGCGGAAACCTCTATTTTCAGCCTTGAAAACCAGGAACTGACCCTTCCGAATGTGGAAAAGATTAAATTTTCGGGATTGGGAGGAACGGCAAGCATCGACGGTTTCCGTTCAGACAATAATGTCGCCCGGATCGGAAAAAATTTTATAAACCGCTCTGCCACTCTTTACATTATTACCGAACAGGACTTTAATATTTCCTCTCACGTCGGCATTCCGGTTAATGGCATTATCGGTTATCATTTTTTCAAGAACCATCCGATCGTCATCGATTATTACAACAGGAAAATCACCGTATATCATCATGAAGATATATTCAGAAAAAAAATTAAAAGGTTTGAAGAGATTGACATCACAATTGAAAAAAACAAACCTTATCTGCTTGCCGATGTGGAAATGACCAGAGAAAGAAAGAATTCAAAATTACTGATAGACCTGGGGAATAGTGATCCTATCTGGCTTTTTCCGGCACTCATTAAAGATTTTATATACAACCGTCCGAATATTGACGATTATCTGGGAAGAGGATTCAATGGTGACGTTTATGGGAAACGAAGCCGGATCCATCATTTATACCTGGGAAATTTTGTTTTTGAAAAACCGCTTACCGCAATGCCTGACGAATTTTCGATCCAGCACGTCAATATGGTAGAAAACCGGAAAGGCTCTATCGGAGGGGATATTATGCGACGCTTTACGGTAGCCTTCGATTATCCGAACCAAAAGCTATATTTGAGGAAAAGCAGGAATTTCAACGATCCTTTTCATTTCAATATGAGCGGGCTTGATTTTAAGCAGGACGGTATGGAATGGACAAAAGATCTCATCAGCCTTCCCTCTAAAAGCAAAGGAAGCCCTGCCGGAGGCACGGAAGTTATTAACAATAACCTTCAGTATAATTTTGTTCTGAAACCTATATTTTCCATCGCCGGGGTACGTAAAGATTCACCGGGTGCAAAAGCCGGCCTGCAGAAAGACGACAGGCTGATCACCATAAATGGCAGGAAAACTGCTGATATGACTTTACAGAAAATTATGGAGCTGATGAGATCCGAAGAAGGCAGAACGATAGTAATGCTGATCGAAAGAAAAAATAAACCCTTAACCCTTACCTTTAAACTGGAAGACCCAATACCCTATCAAGAATAATATGAATACTGAAGAAACAACATTAGATAAAATCCGTACCAGACCCAGATTTACCATGTTCACAAATCTCACAAAAGAAGAATATGCCGAAAACCTGAAAAAGTACCTGGCAGAACACCGGGATGAATTTTCGGGAAACATCAATAAGGAAGTTGCAACGATTTGTGTGGAAACGGAATATGAAACCTATTGGAAACCGAGATTATCGCTAAGAATAGAAACCGAAGACGAAAAAACTTCGGTACGGGGCGTGTTCGGTCCCAGTTCCGCCGTATGGACATTCTTTATGTTCCTTTACTTTTCTTTCTCAATACTCTGGATGGTATTTTTTTCCATGTATTATGTGGAAAAACAGATTAAAAGCAATGAATATCCCTGGGCTCTTACAGCATCTTTTATCATGTTGGGCCTCATCGCGCTTACCTATGCCGCCGCCCGTTTCGGACAGCACAAAGGTAAAGATGAAATGCATAAGCTCAGAAAATTTGCAGAAGAATCTACCCTTCCGTTTGAAAAAACGGACGACTAAGGTGCTACGGTTTTAGTGGTTTGCGGCATTTGTTCCAACACAGCTTTTGCCGCTTTGATGGAATCAACCACTTTTTCGCGGTTATCCTGCTCTTTAAGGATTTTTTCGATGTTCGGTTCGATCATTTTAGTCATTTCCTCTACGGAAACACTATTGGCATTAGGATCATTCAGAAGTCTTCTCCATGGTTTTCTTTTGCCCCAACCGTAATCGCCATATACGAGAACCGGTGTTCCTTTGGCTTTTGTGGTGGCCCCTCCCGGATTCAGCACCCAGGTATCAGCATAGTTGTACAGCCATTTTGCATCGTTCATCAATAGGCGTAAACATGAATGTGATGCAGGATAACCCGGAAGGTCATATTGATGCCATCCAATCCCGTCAAGATTAAAGATATTGAAATTATACGGCAGTTTCCATTCGCTGCTTACGGTAGAAATAGCCAGCTGCTTTTTCCAGTTGGCAAAAGTAAGGCCGGTTTTTGTTTTGGCAGCTTTTTTCCCCATACTGGTCGGACCCCATTTTACCAGCGTTCCGTTTGAATAAACACCGAATGCCTGAATAGGGTATGAAAATACGACGAACTTCTTCACCGGGCTCAATACGTCAAGCTGCATTGGGAACGGTGCATATTCCATCAGTGTCGTATCGATTTTTGCCGGAACTACCAAAGTATCTGCATTCCATTTATTTTTAGAATCGAGACGGTTCAGGGCAAAGATGGCATACCGCTCTCCTGCTGAATATTTTTTATTGAAAACAGCGAACAGCGAATCTTTCATTTTTTTATCTTTTGGGAAAATAAACGCATTGTAGAAACCATCCTCCTGCATGGCTGGCGGCATAGATTCTTTCTGAACTACAGAATCTTTTTTTGCAATAACTGAATCCTGCTTTTCATCAGATTGATCCAGTACTGAAGATGATGTGTCTTTGATCTTATCATTGATCTTTTCCATTTCCTTTTTACAGGAAAGCAGCATGAATGCTATGCACAGGGCAGAAAGAAATGATTTTTTCACAGATATGTTTTTCATAAATAAATAACAGTCGAATTGATTTTTCCTACTCAGTGCAAATATCAGACCTAAAAAGGATTGAAAAAATACAAACTGAAAATACTATAAAAATACGGTGGTTAGCATTGCTCAAGCCCTCAATTTTACGCCTGATTTCAGGTTTTGTAACTTATCTCAGAATCATTCAATGCCAAAATAAAAAACTTCAGAATGCAGCTCCAGGGAGTAAAAAACAGAACTTCCTTTCTTATTCAGATTAGCTAAACTTTTTTCCTGGTCCCAAGGTTTTGATAGTAACCCCAAAAAGCCTTTATAATAAGCATTGCGGCTTGCAGAATCTAAATATAGACGCAGCACAAAAAAAATCCTGTAAAAATGATTTACAGGATTTGTGATCCGGACGGGACACTTTTGCATAAAAAGGCAGTTTACTTTGAGACAACTACTTTTTTTATTATCTCTGTTTTTTTCCCTGCTCTATTTGTAGCATAACCTTTCAGTATATTTGTACTTAAAAGTATTAAGTCTTTTTTATCTTGGAGAATTTAACTGCCAGATGAGCTGTTGCTATTATGTCCTCACTTCCGGTTTTCTCTAGTCTAAACTGCTGTGTAGCCCCCATCAATAGTATAGTAACCACCATTGATAAAAGTAGAGGTATCTAAGCTCAAAAACAGAACTAAATTTGCCACTTCTTCCGCTTTTCCTAAACGTCCGATAGGATGTCTGGTCACTAAAGTTTTGTAGGCTTGTTCGTCTAGCGCATTTAATAACGGTGTATCGATGTATCCTGGCCCAACAGCATTAATGCGGATATTATGTGCAGCATACTCCACTCCGAAATTTCGCGTAAGCCCTAATACCCCGTGCTTGGCAGCCGCATAGCCTACCGAACCTGGCACAGCAGTAATACTGTGGATTGAGCCCAAATTAACAATTGCACCGCCACCGTTTTTCAGCATCTGTTGTGTAGCGTATTTGCAGCCGTAAAAAACACCGTTCAGGTTGATATCTATAATAGTTTTCCAATCTTCAATGCTTTGTTCTGCTGCAGGATTGATTTTCCCACCAATCCCCGCATTATTGCACGCAATATCCAACCGGCCATATTTTTCCACCGTTTTTGCAACCAGTGCTTCTACTTCTTCAGGAACTGCGGTATTGGCGTTTACGTAGATGGCATCACCACCTGATTTTAAAATTTCATCTACTACGGATTGGCTATTATCATCATTGATATCTGATACCACTACTTTTGCTCCCTCTTTAGCATATAATAATGCTACTTCTTTTCCGATGCCGGATCCTGCTCCGGTTACAAAGGCTACTTTGTCTTTTAATTTTTCCATTTTGAACGACTTTTTTAAAGTTTATATTTTTATTTTTCTTCAGATTTTGGCTTCTACATTTTATCTGCATATAATGATTTTCATGCTTTTATACTTGAAACGATGTAAAACCCATTTTTCCCATTTCTGAGATGGGATACCAATCAAATCATCATGACAGATTTTGTCGTATTGTGATTATAGATACTTACAAATATATTTTAACAGATCGTGTCTTATTTAAAACAATATCATTATCTTCCGGATACCAGCAAATAATAGGAAATAGCCAGTTGATAATTTATTTTCGAATCTATGAGTTTTTCCTGAGTATCATTTACCTGAGCTTGAGCTTCCAATAAATCAGACATTTGGGATAGTCCGTTTTTATAACTTTGTTGGTTTACTCTGCTATTCTCCGATGCCTGCACAAGCGTTTCCTCATTCAAATGAATGCTTTTGTAAGCTTCCTGAAGATCTCTCCAGGCCTTGTCAATCTGTATTTTCAGTAACTCTGTATTTTCTTTCAAATCATTCTCAGCCATCTTCTCTTTTGTTTTTAGCTGATTGACCTTATGTTTGTCTTCCCACCAGTTAGAAATCGGTACCGTTACTGCGGCAAAAGCCATTCCATTGAAAGCTCTATCTATATTCCTGGTGATGGGATCCAGATAAAATCCGGACAAACCTACATTAACAGAAGGTCTGGCTTCTCCCTTTTTCAGTTCAGTCTGTAATTTGGAAGCCTCCACAGATTTTTCCAGCATCTGGTATTCCAGCCTGTTTTTTACCGCTTCGTCCTCGGAAATATAGTAAGATTCCGGAGGATTAATTACCGCTAACTGATCTTCCAGTACAAGATTATCATTATAAGGAATACCAGTGGTCTGGCATAATTGTTTTTTTGATAATGCAATTCCGTTTTCGAGCTGAGTCCTTTTGAGTTTCAGTTCACTTCTTTTTACGGTTACTTTTAGTAAATCATTTTTGATGACTACACCGCTTTTAACGGCAGTCTGAACTTCTTTTGAGAGTTTATCCAAAAATTCTTCATATCCCGTAAGTGTTTTCTCCTTTTCGCTGAGGCTTATAATCTGAAGAAATTCTTTTTCTGTTTTATAAAGAATTTCTTTATCAGATAATTCCTGCTGTTTCTTTTTAACGTCAAGATTAATATCAGCCAGTTGATTTCCTGTCTTTATCCGGTTTCCTGCATATATGGGCTGAACTAATGTAACAGCTCCTCCTGCAACCTGTTGTAAAAAGTTCATATTAATTCCCGGCATGTACGCAAACTCGGTTGCGGTGAGAAGATTTGCAGGATTGCCATCATAGACAGGGAGATTTCCGCCTTCGATTTTCAGCTTTAAAAGAGGATTGACCGCTTTCATTCCAAAGGCCATTGCACTGACTTTCGGATAATAATTAGTTCGAGTTTCTTTTTTAAATGCCTCAGCCTCCTCAACCTGGAGAGAACTGTTTTTTATGAGGTTGCTATTTTCCAAAGTGCTTTTTTTAGCTTGCTGCAAGGTGATATTTTGTGAAAAAACATCGTTTGCCAGCATTAAAAACAGACTACTTATGATATACTTTTTCATTTTTTAAGCTAATTCTATTATTTCTGAACTTTGATTTTCTTCTTTTCTGTAAGTCATCCAGTAGAGAAGAGGGAGCATTGTAAGGATAAAGCCCATTGAGATCAATGTTCCGAAGAAGATGACAGTTCCCATTGGAGCCCAAAGCGCACTATTGCTGATGATCATGGGTACAACTCCCATTGAAGCTGCAAGACAGGTTAGTAATATAGGACGCATTCTTCTTGCTCCTGCCATTATACAGGCCTCTTTTACCGTTCTGTGTTCTCTGTGACGAAGCTCTTCTATATAATCGTACATAATAATGCCGTTCCTTACGATAATCCCAATAAGACTGACCAATCCCAACACTGAAGTCATACTAAATTCCATATCCATAATCAGCAATCCCAATGCTGCCCCCAGGAAGGAAAATACAGTGGATAAAAATACCAATGATGCCAATTTGATTTTTCTGAAATGGAAAACAAGAATGAAATAGATAATAGCAACAGAAATCAACAGGCCGGCTACGATTTTCGGCAAGGTTTCATCCGTGTTTTCTTTGGTTCCGCCATACGTTAGCATAATGTTTTTGTCGTTGATTTCTTTCAGATTTCTGTCAACAATTGCTTCCACCTTTTTCTGCTCAGAATCTATTCGCGTTCCTCTTTTATAATCAATGTACACAGATAAAGTTCTTAGTCCATTTCTTCTAACGATCTGGCCTTCATTTATTCCTGTAGTCACTTTTGCCACCTGGCGAAGCGGTACAGCAGGAGAAAACAGACCGGTAACATATTCGTTTTGAACGTCTCCTGGCTTTAGACTGTCACCGCTGGTGCTTGATTTAAGAACTACCGGAACATTATAATCTTTTTCCCAGATAGAAGTAATAGGAATTCCCCCGAATCTTGATGCTAAATTTACTCCCAAAGTTCCCTCATTAATTCCTAATCTGTTTGATTCTACAGGATCCAATGCTACTCTCACATCAGGCAAAGGTTCCTGATAATTCGTATAAATTCTAAGTGGAGTATCCATTTTTTTCAATTCATATTCCAGTTTTTGAGCTACCATCTTAAGATCAGCAATATTGTTCCCTGTCAGACGTATTTCGGAATCAGCATCTACATTTGCCTGGTAGTCCAGTTGTTTGAATTTCACAAAAGCATTAGGATAGCGATAGGCCATCTTCGTGGCATTTTCATTCATAATATCAACAGTTGCTTCAGCACTTTCTGTATTTACAATGTACTGGGCAAAGTTGGAACCTCCTATTTTGGGGGCGTACGTGGTCTGAAATCTTGGCGATCCCGATCCCATAAATAAGGTAAGGGAAGTTATCCTTTTGTCTTTCTTTAATTCTTTCTGAAGATCAAGGGCTACTTTTTCAGTCTCATTGATGGAAGTTCCATTAGGCAGAAAAATTTCTATGGCAAACTGATTTCTTTCCGCGAAAGGCATCAGTTTCAAAGGAACCTTTAAAAACAGAGCAACTCCTGATAATCCAACAAGAGTACCCACTGCAAAAGATATTTTCGGAAATTTAAAAATCTTTTCTAATAGGGAATCATAAACAGACTGTATTCTGTCCATCACAGATTTTCCTTTTTTTGAAGGATCCGCATTCGGGTTGTATAGTCCCTTATTAATGAAAATATACATCAAGAAAGGCACAAATAATATGGCAACCGCAAGAGACACTCCTAATGCCAGCAAAACAGTCCAGGGAAATGCACTTACGAAATCCCGCATTTGCCCTGTTAGGGTGAGCAAAAAAGGAAAGAAGGTAATCCCAATAGCTAGGGTTGCAGATAAAACCGCTTTGAAATATTCTCCGGCACTTTGTATTGCTGCCTCTTTTCTGGGAATGCCCTCATCTAATTTTTCAAGATACCCATCCAGAATTACAATGGAGTTGTCTACTATCATTCCTAAAACTACGATGAGTGCAGCTAATGTTACCGTATTAAGCTCGATTCCAAAAACAAACATGAGTGCTAAAGTGATAAATATACTCACCGGAATTGTAGAGCCTGCAACTGCAGCTACTCTCAGAGGCATCAATGCTACGGTTACCAGCACCACCGCAAGAATAGCAATGCCCAATTCTTCCAAAAACGTATGAATGGAATGATCTACCACCTGAGGCTGATCTGCTATCCGGAAAACCTTTACATCATTGGGTAATGTTTTTTCAAATTTTTCCAGAACCTTATTTACCGATTTACCATAATCCACAATATTATATCCTTCTCTCATTTCTGTAGAAAGAATTAGTGATTTATGATTATTGTTTAAGGTATAGGTATTGGCCTTAGGATATTCTCTGACGATCTTCCCCACATCTTTTAAACGGATCTGATTACCCGTCGGATCGGAATAGATGATCTGCTCCTGCAAATCATACTCTGAGGTAAAAGGCCGGTCTATGTGAACAGGTATTGAAAGATTTTGATTATCAATTTTGCCTGCGGGTCCCACAAAACCTTTCGCCACCAAGGTCTGGTACAGACTATAGATATTAAGGCCATAACTTGCAATTTTTTCTTTATCTACATAGATACTGATCTGCTCGTTTTGTTCGCCGTACCTCCTGAGATTGGAAACCGATTCTATACTTCTTAGCCGGCTTTCCAGATCTTCCATGTATAATCTCATCTGACGATACGTCTTAGTGTCAGACTCCAATGCAATAAGCAATGCAGAAGTATCCCCGAAATCATCATTTGCAGCCAACGCAAGAACTCCTGAGGGTAATTTCATCTTAAAATCGGACAAACCCAATTTAATTTTAGACCAGACTTCGGTTTTATTTTTGATATCGTCGTTAAGCTCCACAAAAATATATAACATCCCATCCCTGGACTGAGAATACGTCTTGCTTTTCTTAATCTCCTTGTATGTGAAAAGATAATTCTCCAAAGGCTTTGCCACCTGCTCTTCTACTTCCTCAGAAGTTGCTCCGGGATAAACCGCTACTACGATTCCCTGTCTTATGGTAAAAGCCGGAAATTCCTGCTTCGGCATCTTGAAAAGTGCATAGACTCCATAAATGATCAAGGCTGAGATAAGCAGAAAGACAATTTTATTATATTTCATAGCAACTGCAATGAAATTATTCTTTGTATTCATTATTCAAAAAAGTTAGATCAATTAATAACAGTCACTTTGCTTCCCGGATTGATATTTTGATAACCGTCAGTAATTATCCTATCCCCAATTTGTAATCCTCCAAGTATTTCAACATCGTTGCCCAGCAATTGTCCCAGATTAACCTCTTTTCTCTGGACTTTATTATTTTTATCGGCTATCCAGACAAATCTTTTATCGGGGTAATCGAGAAGAACATACTTCAGAGGAATAATTATTTTATCATTGCTTTTGCGGTTTTGAGAAGGATTATCAAAGTAAGCTTTTACCACCATTCCTGGCATCAGACCGCCTGTATTGGAATTCGAAATTCGTACTTTGATATTATAGGTATGTGAAACAGGGTTGGCAGAAACTCCTTTTATTATAATCTGTCCCCGAAATTTTTTTTGTCCTAATGCCGTTACGACAACATCGCAGTATTGGCCTCTTTCAAATCCTGAAATTTCTCCTTCAGGTATCGGAATATTTACGTCTACCGTATTGATGTTCATAATGGTATAGACCGGTGCTCCTAAAACCACATTCATTCCGTTTTCAAAATATTTCTTGCTGATGGTTCCGGATTCCGGAGCATACAGATAAGAATCATCAAGACTCTTTTTTGCAATCATCTCAGCAGACTGCGCTTTGGCAAGACTGGTTTTAAAATCAATAAGTTTAATTTCAGGCAGACTCTGATTTTTATACATCTCATTCATTCTGCTGTAAGCGTCCTGGGCCTGTTTTAGTGTAGAAACAGAAGCTGTGTGGGCACTTTTAAGCGTTGTGGTATTCAGTTTTGCCATTAACTGCCCTTTTCTTACGCTTTGTCCCTCTTTAAAGTATAATTGCTCAATAGTTCCAGTGCTTATGAAACTTACATCTACAGTATTGCTGCTTTCCACAGTTCCTATATACTCATCACTGGCACTTTCCACATTTTTACCTGCACTTATTACCTTTACCTTGCTTACTTCCAGCATATTATTGCTTGGGGCGTTATCATTACAGGAACTGATAACGAAAGAAAGGTAAAAAATTACCGCATATTTCGGAATACTTCTTTTGTTTCTCATTTTTATCAATAAAAATTTATTAACCGACTGGTTGCAAAGTTCATTCTTAATCACAGAAAATGTTATTTCTTCCTTCCCGGAAAAATGTTCATTTGTCCGCTTTTTGTAACTTTGCTTTCAAAATTATCTGATGGAACAATTATTCAATATAATTTCTACTGACACATTGGGAAAAGATATGGCACTCATTTCTGACATGAACGGTATTGCCATATCTCAAGAGGCTTTCCTTGTTAAAGAATATCTGAAGACTACTAATAGTCCTTATTTCGTTGAAGAAATAGCATTAATCCTGGTTCGAAACGGCAATGCACGGATACGAATTAATCTGGATGAGGTTTCCATATCAAAAAACACGATCGTTATACTTACTCCGAATTACATTGTGGAAATGCTTGAGTATAATGAGATATTAGAAGCAGATCTATTATTGTTCAAGTATGATGTTGTAGCTGATCTTCCTCTGACAAAAGATTTAGGAAGCATTGGAGATATATTTAACAAATCTCCAAGTTTAGCGTTAAATAACCAGGATTTTAAAGAAATATCGGATTTATATGCCGTGCTTGCCTATCATTGCAATAAGCAAAAGATATATAAAAGTGAGGTAGCAAAAAACTTATTATATGCTTTATGTTATATGGTGGTTGAATTTTATCAGGCTAGAATTTCATCCCAAACTCAACCTGTAAATCGTCCGGAAATAATTTATAAAAATTTTTATTCACTTCTCTGCATTCATTATAAAGAAGAGCGAAGCATAAAATTTTATGCTGACAAATTAAATATCACACCTAAATACTTTTCTAAAACCATAAAGCAAATCAGTAAAAAGAACGCTTCGGATCTGATCGATGAAATGGTCATTATGGGAGCAAAAGCTTTACTGAAATGTACCGATCAGTCGGTACAGCAGATTTCAACGGAATTTAACTTTCCTAACCCTTCCTTTTTCGGGACTTTCTTTAAAAGAAAAACGGGCATTACCACTTTGCAATATAGGAAGCAGCATTTATAGTTTTCTGTTTTCAAATTTTAGTGTGGAAAAAAACTTTTTTTGTCTTTGTTTAAATCATTAATGCAACATCCGTAAGACTATCTTAAGACTTTCCCCACGGTGATTTAGGTTCTTTATCCTCAGGTCAACCCTCTACGAACTGAACATTACGGCTTGCAGAATATAAAACATAAACGCAGTACATAAATAAAAAATCCTGTAAAAATGATTTTACAGGATTTGCGATCCGGACGGGACTCGAACCCGCGACCTCCGCCGTGACAGGGCGGCATTCTAACCAGCTGAACTACCGGATCAATTTTTTTAAAGTAAATTGAGAAAACTTTCTGCGATCCGGACGGGACTCGAACCCGCGACCTCCGCCGCGACAGGGCGGCATTCTAACCAACTGAACTACCGGATCAATTTTCTTAAAGTAAATTGAGAAAACTTTCTGCGCTCCGGACGGGACTCGAACCCGCGACCTCCGCCGCGACAGGGCGGCATTCTAACCAACTGAACTACCGGATCAATTTTCTTAAAGTAAATTGAGAAAACTTTCTGCGCTCCGGACGGGACTCGAACCCGCGACCTCCGCCGCGACAGGGCGGCATTCTAACCAACTGAACTACCGGATCAATTTTCTTAAAGTAAATTGAGAAAACTTTCTGCGATCCGGACGGGACTCGAACCCGCGACCTCCGCCGTGACAGGGCGGCATTCTAACCAGCTGAACTACCGGATCAATTTTCTTAAAGTAAATTGAGAAAACTTTCTGCGATCCGGACGGGCCTCGAACCCGCGACCTCCGCCGTGACAGGGCGGCATTCGAACCAGCTGAACTACCGGATCAATTTTTTTAAAGGAAATTGAGAAGATTTTCTGCGATCCGGACGGGACTCGAACCCGCGACCTCCGCCGTGACAGGGCGGCATTCTAACCAGCTGAACTACCGGATCAATTTTATCTTGTTTTTAAAGAACCTCGTTTCTTTTTTGTGATGGCAAAAGTACAACTTTTTTCCTTACCTGCAAATTTATTTAGAAAAAAAAGCCTTCCTGTAACGGAAGGCCTTCATTATCAAAATTATTATTTTTACAAGTGTGCGCTTAATTTTTCAGCGATCACTTCTTTCGGAGCTACTCCTACCAATTTATCTACTACTTCACCGTTCTTGAAAATAAGAACTGTAGGGATATTTCTGATACCATACTGCATAGAAATTTCCTGGTTGTTGTCAACATCCACTTTTCCTACTACCGCTTTCCCTTCGAAGTCTGTTGCCACTTCTTCGATGATGGGTCCTAAAGTTCTACATGGTCCGCACCATACTGCCCAAAAATCGACCAATACCGGCTTATCTGATTTTAAAACCGTTTCCTGAAATGAGCTATCTGTAATTTCTAAAGCCATTTTATTTTTTATTTAAATTAATATTATTCTTTAACTGATTCCTTTAATCGGATATTCAAAATTACGATTTTTAAATCATAAGACTATCTATGCGCAACATTTGTATTTTCTATAACAAAATCTTTTGAAATTTCCTTTAAAGCTTCTGCCAGCGCATCGATATCTTCTCTTGTTGTAAGGTGGCTGAAAGAAATACGCAGCGGCGTACAGTGATCCATTTCATCTTCAGACAATACCATCATCATCACCATGGATGGTTTTGAAGCTCCTGAAGAACATGCACTGCCCTGAGAAATCGCAATTCCTTTCATATCCAACTGAAGACCGATCAACGGATTTTTATAAGGCAGTAAAGCACTTAAAACCGTATAGAGACTGTTTTCCTTCTCAGCACTTCTTCCGTTAAATTTAATGCCCGGAATCTCTTCCGTAAGCCTTTCTGCTGCATAAGCTTTTATTTCCTCCATGTGGGCTACATATTCGTCCATGTGATTCAGGGAAATTTCAAGTGCCTTTCCCAATCCTACAATCCCGGCAACATTTTCGGTACCGGCTCTCAGGCTTCTTTCCTGTGGGCCTCCGGTAATAATTCCTTTTAAACCGCTTGATTTTCTGATAAAGGCGAAACCGATTCCTTTAGGGCCGTGGAATTTATGGGCACTGCATGATGCGAAATCCACCTGAATATCGGAAAA
This sequence comes from Chryseobacterium sp. sg2396, assembly GCF_042610505.1. Taxonomy (NCBI): domain Bacteria; kingdom Pseudomonadati; phylum Bacteroidota; class Flavobacteriia; order Flavobacteriales; family Weeksellaceae; genus Chryseobacterium; species Chryseobacterium sp. sg2396. The sequence continues at coordinate 72,663 of NZ_JBHGAQ010000007.1, forward strand.
ATCCAGGTTCATATGCGCCATCGTCTGTACTGTATCCGAATGGAAAAGCGCATGATGAGCCTTACACAAGTCGGCTACTTTTTTAATATCGATAAGATTTCCGATCTCATTATTGGCATGCATTAAACTTACCAAAGTCTTTTTATCGGAAGCCTTTAAGAGCTCTTCTAATTTTTGAAGATCGATATCCCCCTTTTCATTCGGACGGATATAATTTACCTCTGCGCCTTTTCTGGCCTTCATATCGAGGATGCTTTCGGAAACACATTTATGCTCCAGCGGCGAACTGATGATTCTTTCTACACCAAGATGCTCAACCGCCGACTTGATGATCATATTGTTAGATTCCGTACCGCAGGATGTGAAAATAATTTCGGCTGGCGTTACGTGAAGATAGTCTGCTACCTGTCTTCTCACATTTTCGATCAGGATTTTTGCTTCCTGCCCAAAGCTGTGGGTGGAGGAAGGATTCCCGAAATTCATTTTCATGGTACTTACCATGGCATCGATAACTTCTTCCGAAAGCGGAGTCGTAGCAGCGTTATCAAGGTATATTTTATTCATTTTTACTTTGAAAAGATTAGTTTCCGTACAATAAAAAAAGCAACAAAACCAACTGATTCTTACATGACAGAACTGTTGTCGGTCTGTATATTTTTACCGTTCAAAATTAGTGAAAAAATTGATAATGTCCTTCATTTGCCCACTTTAACATCGGCTTATCTCCTGAAGTGTCACCAAAAGCAAGGATCTTATCATATTTTTTATCTTTGATTTCTTCCTGTATACGGGACAATTTCTCTTTGCCATTGCAGTTTTTTCCGATAAAGTTTCCAGTGAAAACACCGTTTTTAAACTCAGCCTGTGTAGCCAGCAATTTCATATTGAAAGCATCGGCAAACGGTTTAGCCCAAATATCCAGCGATGCCGTTACCATTAAACTCTGCGTGTTTTCGCGGTCTATATTTTTGATAAAGTCCAGTGCGTTTTCTCTTACGATCTTAGGGTAATTGGCTTCAAAAAACTGCCGGGATTTTTTCTCTATTTTTTCCTGGGTCTGCCCTTTAAGAATAGAGCCGATAAAGCTTTTTTTTACTTTTTCGGTTTCGGCAAGCCTGAGTTTTAATAAGACAAAAAGTGGAACATGCTTTAAGAACTGCAGCCTGAATTTTGTAGGATCATAGAATTTCAGATACATGAACATCGTGTCCTTGTAGGTAAGAGTTCCGTCAAAATCAAAGCAATACAGTTTTTTCATTGGTGATTTATCTTATTTTGAATTTTGTCAATACTATCGTAAACGAAAAGACTTCCGGGATATTTTATCTTTTTAATTTATTTAAGCAAATCTTAATTTAAATTAAAAATCCTGTGTAATTTATCGAAGGCTTTTTTGATTTTCAGAGTTTTAATTTTTTAAATATAAATTCCGGAATATTCCGGATGATCATCATGATGATTCCCCAGACAGGAAGGACGTACGCGACATTTTTTTGCTTTTTGTAGGCTTTGAAAATACAATCGGCGGCCTGCTTCGGAGTGGCTGTGAGTTTTGGGTTCAAGGGTAAGCCCTCGGTCATTTTCGTTGCCATAAATCCGGGCTTTACAGTAAGTACATGGACTTTTTTATCGAAAAGATAGTTTCTTAATCCGCTTAAATAGGCGGTAAAGGCTGCTTTTGCACTTCCGTAGATGAAGTTGCTCTGCCGTCCGCGTTCTCCCGCTACGGAAGACAGGCCGATAATCGTTCCCGATCTTCTGTTTTCAAATTTATGAGCAAAATAGTTGATGACAGGAATAAGCTTCGCATAATTGATGTCGATAATCCGTTCCGTATTTTTATTATCGTACAGGCCTTCTTCGGTACCTTCGCCGAGATAACCCGTTGCACAGAACAGCAAGCCTGAACTGATCTGTTCAAATCTGCTATAATCGATATTTTTTGTGAGATCCAGCTCTATAATTTCGGACTGCTGAAGAAATTTTACGTCGATATGCCGTGCAAATCTTTCGGTCGTTTCCCTGTTGGAGGTAAAAAGATAAATTCTTTCAAACTTTTCCCCTTCCTGTAAAGCTTTTTCTACAAAAGCCTGTGCTACTTCCGATGTGCTTCCTAAAACGATCATTCGTGCTATATGTTATTTAAAATTCTTTTATGTTGCAAAGACACGAATTTTGAACTTTGAACATTTCTGAGGTAATTGGTTAGAGACGATCTGCTCATACTGTCTTTGGTAAGATAAATCTTTCCGTTGTACTGCTCCACAATATCATCCAGTTGTTCAATCAGCTTTTTCAGCTTTGAATTCACCTTGAAATCCAGTGCGAGGGAATAGCCTTCAAAAGGAAAGGAATTGTACGCCTGCGGGTTTTCTTTTCCGTAGAGTTTCAATACAGCCAGGAAAGAACCGTTTCCGCTGTTGGCAATGGTTTCCAGGATTTTTTTCATGCCTTCTTTACCGGATTCTTTGGGAATCATCATCTGGTATTGGATGAATCCGGATTTCCCGTAAATTTTATTCCAGTCGTGGACGAAATCCAGAGGATAGAAAAAGGTTTCGTAATCTATAAAGCTTTTAACCTCTTTTTTAGCCTGCTTCTTATAATAGAGAAAATTAAAAATTTTTACTGTCAAAGCATTCAGAACGAATCCCGGGAAATAAAACGGAACCGTTGGCTCAAATTTCTTTTTCAACCGTAAAGGCTTATCTTTTATATTTTGGGGAAGCTCGTGCTGGAAGGCATGTTCGCCCCGCATCAGGATACTTCTTCCGATATTGCTACCTTTCTGAAGACAATCGATCCAGGCTACGGTATACGTCCAGTTTTCACTTTCTTCAAACAGCCTGAAGATCTCATCCAGGTTTTCTGCTTTGATGCTTTCCTGCCGGATGTATGCCGATTCTATATTTTTTAATTTGAATTTTGCCGTAAGAATGATTCCCGTTAGCCCCATTCCGCCGATAGTCGCCCAGAATTTATCCGTATTTTCCTCTCTTGAGCAGGTGATTACATCACCATTTTCAATCATCAGTTTAAACTCAATCACATATTCGGAAAAACAGCCTTCCGCATGGTGATTTTTACCATGAACATCGGATGCAATGGCTCCGCCCACTGAAACGAACTTTGTTCCCGGCGTTACATAAAGAAAATATCCCTGCGGAACAGCTACTTCCAGAACATCGGAAAGCAGGACGCCCGATTCGCATTCGATAATCCCGTTCAGCCGGTCGAAACTAATGAATTTATTTAATTTTTTTGTTGAAAATATATGTTCTCCCAATGAAGAATCTCCGTAGCACCTTCCGTTTCCGCGGGCAATCACTTCATTGTTATTCAGGACAAATTCTTTTATTTTTCTGAAGCTGTCATAAGACCTCACTTCTTTTTCCACTACGGGATAATTTCCCCAGTTGGTAACTTTCTGTGTAAAATTCGGCTTCATTTTTTAAAATAGATTTGGATTAAAAATGCAGCGACCCACAGCAGTAAAGTGATCTGTATGTACCGGTCGCGATAGACGATTTTGGTAGGGGATTCGGTTCTGTTGTAGACAAGTGTCTGCTGCAAATATCTTAAGAAGGCAAAGACCACAAAGATCACGGTATAGAAAACCCGTGAGTGGAATCTTGCCTGGACTTCCGGTGATAAGGTAAACATTAAATAACAAATTATTGCCAGTGTAACCGAAATGGAAAGGGCAATGTCTGCAAACTGTACGTTATAGCCGTCCAAAGCACGTCTTGTTTTCCCGGAAACCTGCGCGTTGATAAGTTCTCCACGTCTTTTTCCGATCGCCAGAACCAAAGCCAGTACGAAGGTCAGCAAAATCGCCCACTGGGAAATGCTGATTCCGGTAATATAGCCTCCGGCAAGTACACGAAGGACAAAACCAACAGCAATGATAGAAATGTCGATAATGGGAACGTGCTTCAGTTTAAAAGTATAGGCCAGATTCATGACAAAATAAAACCCGACAATGGTGGCAAATTTCCAGAGGCTTTCATGAAAATAAGACTGGGCAACAAATACCAGTGCAATATCTGCTATAATCAGTCCGACAAAGATTGCTATGGCCTGAGATTTTGAGACGTCTCCGCTCGCCAGCGGTCTCCTTCTTTTTTCAGGATGTTTCCTGTCAGCCTCGATATCATTGTAATCGTTTAAAATATATACAACGCTGGCCGCCAATGAAAAGATGATAAAAGCAAAAATACTTTTGGTAAGGAGATCAAGGTTTTTTATGTTACCTGAAAAGAATAGAGGAACAAAAACAAAAAGGTTTTTCACCCATTGCTCTATACGGAGCAGCTTTACATATTTCTTCATTTATGTTATTTCAAATGCAAAAATAATGATTTTATAAATATCCTGATAAAAATACAAAAATAACCGCAAAAGCGGTTATTTAGGAAAATATTTATATGTTAATTATTATTGCCCCTGCTGAGCATCCTGAATCATTTTTTGATTGGCCGTAATGGCAAATTCAACTCTTCTGTTTTTAGCTCTTCCGGCATCGGTATCGTTGGAAGCTACCGGCATGCTTTCTCCTTCACCTTTAGCAAAGAGCCTGTTTGAAGCAATCCCTTTGGCTGACAAATATGCTTTTACGGCGTTCGCTCTCCTTTCTGAGAGGGCCATGTTGTAAGCATCCGTTCCTTTGCTGTCCGTATGTCCGTAGATATTAATATTCGTATCAGGATTATTCGTTAAAACCTGAGCCAGTTTATCAAGATTTGTCTGTGCAGTGCTGGTTAATGCAGATGAATTAAAATCGAAATTTACAATACTTTCATTTAATGTAATTTTAATACCGTCTCCTACTCTTTCCACTTCGGCACCCGGTAAAGTTTCTTTAATCTCTCTGGCCTGCTTATCCATCTTATTACCGATAACGTTACCTGCAACACCACCGATGATACCCCCTAATACAGCACCAATGGCTCCGTTTCCTCCTCTTCCTACATTGTTACCAAGGATTCCTCCGATTACAGCTCCGGAGGCAACACCTACCGCGGTACCTCTTTGCTGATGGTTAGAATTCTGTACTGCCTCACAACTGGTAAGCAATAACGCTGATGATAAGAAAAGCCCTCCGATATATGTTTTTGTAAGTTTCATTTTTTACTTATTTTAAAGTTAATTATTTCATTCCCGCTCTTTCGAAGTTGTAAACAACTCTTACATTTTCTCCGTCGAAAGGAATGTTTTGTTCCAATGAGAATTGATCCGTTGACTGGTTAGTTAGTGTCAAAGAATATCCTGCTGTGTTTTGTTTTGCTTTTGTTCCTTCAGCAATTTTTTTAAATTCAAAAGTATTACCGCTTACCACATTTAATTTTATAGGTTGTGTAAAGCCCGTACCACATGTTCCTCCGCCATTAACCGTATAAGCTCCTGTCCAGTTATTCGGGATTAACCTCCAGTGGCTCCCTACAAAACACTGTGCATCTATACCGTCATCAAATGGTTTTATTTTGAAATTTTTATCGTAATTTATACTGACGATCTGCCAGTCACCTTTCATTTTAAGAAATTCGGATCTTTGATTCTGGGCTGTCTGAGCATTTTTTACTCCGGAACATGACGTGGAAAAAAGCGCCGTTCCCAACATCCCTGCAAATAGTAACTTTTTCATTTTGTTGTTTATTATTTTGTTAGAATAAAGTTACAAAAAACCGTGCCAAAAATTAAATAATAGCAATAAAAAAGTCCGAAAATTTCGGACTTTATGTGTTTATACTTAAAAAACAACCAGATAAACTATTTTTTAACCTTCTTTTTTACGGATTTTACAGGCTTATTTGAAGCACTTGTTTTCCCCTTATAAAAATTGTTATATGCATATTCAGCAGCTTTTTCAAGATCGATTACACCTCCTGCCTGCGAATAATCTGCAAACTGGGCTGTACCCGGATTACTGGATTTTACAAGAGATTCAATAATCTGCGCGGGTGTTAACGTAGGCATGTAAGCCAGTAATACAGCCGCAGCTCCCGCTACTACCGGCGATGCCATGGAAGTTCCCTGAAGATATTTGTAATCGTTATGAGGAACAGTAGAATAAATTTCTTCCCCCGGAGCGAAAACATTTACCATTTTCTTATTATAGTTCGAAAAGCCTGCCCTCAATGCATCATTGTTGTTGGTACTTGCCCCTACCACCAATACGTTATTTACAAACGGTTTTTCATCGGTAACTTTTTTAAAGTTGGTAGGATAAGCCAGATGTTCCGCAACATCTTCATTTTCATTACCTGCTGCTTTTACCAAAAGCACGCCTTTGTCCTGAGCATATTTAAAGGCGTCCCAAACAACATTTTTACCGGGAGAAACCGGTTTTCCGAAGCTCATGTTCAATATCTTAGCACCATTGTCTACCGCATACCGGATGGCATTTGCAACGTCTTTATCTCTTTCGTCACCATTAGGGACCGTTCTTACAGACATTATTTTAGCAACTCTTGAAGCTACCCCGTACTGAACTTCTTTTCCGTTCGGAAGGCCTGCAATGATCCCCGCCACGTGTGTACCGTGCATTGCATCAGGTCCTTCATAATGATTATTGCCGTAATTTTTCTCAGAATAATCGTCATAGTTATCACCCACAATTTCTTTTCTTGGATCATAAGCAAGATCGTATTGTTTCGCCTGAGGACCTACTTCATCAAGAGCTTCTTTCATTTGCTCTCTCATTGTCTTTTCAAACTCAGCAGGAGTTTTCCCTTTGAATTCAGGGCTCTGAGCAACCTGGGTTAAAATCTGTGCGGCAATGGCATCTTTCTGCTCTGAAGGTTTGATAGTAGCAACATTTTCAGGTGTTACATTTTTACCATTTAAGAGCTTTACCATATTCGGGATCAGATCATTAATCATAGTATAAGTCTGAGCCCCCTGTTTTGCCTCAATACTTTTTTTAGCAAAAAGATCTTTTGATTTCATATACATCGCAAATTCTTCCGGCATTTTGGCCTGATTTGCTTTGTTCTTTGCAGAATCTTCGCCTTCAAAGATCGGTTTATATTTAGCAACCACTCTGGTTACTTCCATATTATCGATGTCAATATCTCCGTTTTTACCTCCAATAAAATTCCATCCATGTACATCGTCAATATATCCGTTTCCATCATCATCTTTACCATTCCCGGGAACTTCATTCGGGTTAGACCACACATTAGCCACCAAGCCCGGATGGTCTACCTGAACACCGCTGTCCAGCACTCCGACAACAACAGTTTTAGGTTTCAATCCTTTGGATTCTAAAAATTTATATGCATTTTCCGTATTTACCCCATATACTTTGGTTGCAGCAAAATCTTTATGATACCAGGTCATAAGATCTTTGTCTTCTTTCGGGTCAACACCGGATTTTGCATCCTGTGCATTTGAAAAACCGAATCCTGCCAAAAAAACAGCAGCTAATAATACCTTTTTCATGCTAGTATGATTGTTTAATATTTTTAATATAAGTCATCGATTCCGGCCCTTTGTTACAAATAAGGTCTAAAATTGACAAATTTTCTAAAAATCCTAATTTGTCAGAGAACGTCTGATAATACTCATCCAGTCCGGATTCAGAAGGAAGCTTGGCCGAAAACTTTTCCCGGAAATTAATCTCTTCCGGAATTTTGATATATTCGGCATTCAAAGAGTATGCCTTTTCGGTCTTAAGAATCTGCTGGATGACTTCAAGTGCTTTGAGGTTGAAATCCAATACATATTTTTCTTTCAGATCATATATTTTCTTCAGTTTATCTTCATAAAACTCGAAATACGGAGAACTCTGATAAGCGGTTTTAATGGATTTCCAGTGGAGATTCCTCCAGTCTTCACGATGAGCGATTTCAATATCTTTAAAAGCCCGGCTCCCGTTGTGAGCGATAGGAATAATCAGTGAAAGTTTGCCGTTGGCTCCATAGATATTGGCCCGGTTCCTGTAGGTCTGCTTGGGAAAGCTTTCAAACTGTTCAAAAAGGATTTCGTTTTCAGGATCAAGAAATACGGAAAACCATGAAATCGGCGGTAAATAAAATACCGGTAATAATACATTCTTCATATTCATAATGCAAAAATGAAGTATTTTTTCAAATACTTCATTCTATTTATAGTTATTTTAACTTTATTAATCTTCTTCAGTGTTTTTCTTTCTGAATAATTTAACGAAATATTCCCATCCGAAGAATAAGATCAGGATCATTGCTGCAATCCACCAGTAAGAAGTTTTGTTGGCTTCTCCCGTATTTGTAGCTTTGAACATCCTGTCCCAACGGATTTTGAACGGCGCCTGATAGGACGAACTTGCATCTTTAAATGCCCCCTGTAAACTCATCCACGTAAACATAGGCCTTCCAACAATGTTCTCTTCAGGTACGAAACCGAAGAACCTTGCATCTAACGAAGCATCACGATTATCTCCGATCATCATATAATAATCCTGCTGAATGGTATATTGGTTGGTTTCTTTTCCGTTGATAAAGATTTTTCCGTTTTTGTTTTCCAGACTGTTGTGTTCATACTCGGAGATTACCCATTGATACATCGGAAGCGATTCCTGATTGATGGTCACAACATCCCCTTTCTTAGGAATTTTTAGAGGTCCGTACCAATCCTGGTTCCATGGTTTATTAATAGGGAAAATAGATTGGGTAGTATCTATACTCTTGGTATAAGCTGTTTTATCAGCATTTAATTTATAAGAAATGGTTGCGGAATCTTTCGGATAGATATTTTCTTCCATGCTGATAACATTCGGCATGGTTTTGATGTCTTTAGCCGTTTTATCAGTCAATCCCTGGAACATATAGGTAAACCCTCCTTTGTCATTCTGCATTTCCCTTACCGGAAGGAATCCGTAGGTGTTATACATGCCCGGAATATCCAATTGCGTTCCTGTATTTACCGTGTAAGCATGCTGAACTTCCTGGTCACCCAATACCGTTTCCGGTTTTCCGTTTACAAAAAGTCTTCCCGCTCTCATTTCAAAAGTATCACCCGCTACTGCAACGCATCTTTTAACATAAGGATCTTTCCTGTCGATTGCCGTGTGTACGGAATCCTGCGGGTAGTTGAAAACGACAATATCATTTTTCTGAGGCTTACTGAACTGTAAAATCCTTTCATAAGGAAGCTTTACCGCATCAACATAAGATTTCGGATCATCTTTCGGGTTTCCTTTTTCACCGGTATCCATAATCGTTCCCTGAAGGAAAGGAATGGCCAGCGGACGCATCGGCAGCCGGTACCCGTAGCTCCATTTGTTTACGAAAAGGAAATCTCCTACCAATAATGTTCTTTCCATAGATCCTGTCGGGATCCCGAACGGCTGTGTAACGAAAACATGGATGATCGTAGCGAAAACCACGGCAAAAGTTACTGATCCGATGAAAGAATCTTTCTTTTTGGCACTTTTTTCTTCGTCTGTAAGGAACAGGTCATTTTCATCTTCCAGCTTAACGTCTTTCCCATAATTTACCGTTGCCATATAAATGAACGGCAGGATTACCGTAAGAAGTTTATCTTTGAAAGAGGTTTTCCCAAATTTACTCATTAAATACAAATGGAAAACAGACATCATAATAGGCCCTACGATCGGAAGGTATGATAGGATTGCCCACCACTTCGGGTGTTTTGTTTCTTTTAGAATAATAAAGTAATTGTAGAAAGGGATAAAAGCGAATAACGGATTATACCCCAGCTTTTTGAACAGTTTCCAGGTGGAAATTCCCATCAGTACCGATAAAATGAGAACATAAACTGTATACGTTAAAAAATAATTCATAAATTTTTGTGCCTAATCTATAATATGATTCATGAATGATGGGGGCGATAAATGATCTTTGAATAAACAACCCACCCACATTCACTTTTATTTGGTCTGCAATTTAGGGATTTTGTTACAGATTAAAGTCCCAAAACATCCTTCATGGCAAAATTTCCTTTTTTATCTTTAATCCATTCCGCAGCAACTACCGCTCCCAATGCAAAACCGTTCCTGTTGAAGGCCGTATGCTTGATTTCGATTTCATCCACTTCGCTTCTGTAGAAGACGCTATGCGTACCGGGAACCTCATCTTCACGGATTGCGAAAATACCCAATTGGTTATCATGCGTTTCCTCCAGCTTCCATGCATCAAATTTCGGATTGTGCTTAAAGATCCCTTCTGCAATGGAAATAGCCGTTCCGCTCGGCGCATCTTTTTTGTGAACGTGGTGAATTTCTTCCAGCTGACAGGAATATTCATCGACATTCTTCATGAGGTCTGCCAGTTTTTCATTTAAAGCAAAAAACAGGTTAACACCCAGGCTAAAGTTAGAACCGTAAAGAAAAGCCGTTCCGTTTTCTTCGGCCAGTTTTTCAATCTCAGATTTTTTCTCAAGCCATCCGGTGGTTCCGCAGATTACCGGGATTTTATTTTCAAGACATGCTTTGATGTTTTCGTAAGCCACTTCGGGCAGGGAAAATTCAATAACGACGTCGGGGTTATTAAGATTTTCAGCAGTTGGGGTTTCTTTCAGTCGGGCAACGATTTCATGCCCTCTTTTTATAGCGATTTCATCGATGATTTTACCCATTTTACCGTATCCAACCAATGCTATTTTCATGTAATTCTTATTTAAATTTTATCATTTAGTGAAAAGAAGGAAAATGTTTAAACTAATTTTTTACCTGATCAAGATGCTGTTAATTCTTAAAATCTGTAATTTAAACTTATTCCCGTTTTCGGAGGAGCAATTCCGTACTGGTCCTGAACCATTGTGGGATTGAGGGTAAGATCCGGATCACGGCGCGATTCGTATAAGTGAGCATCTACCACTGCATCCACGATATTCAGGATGTAAATCAATCCCGAAATAGCGATGGCATAATCACGCTGTCTTTTGGCCCGGTCCTGTGCATTTCCCAACGCCGTTTTATCGAGGTAAGGAAATTTGTCCACAAATTCATTCGGCGTTCCGTTGAGTTTGGCAATGTAGTATTCCCGGTATTTTTTATACTGATTATCGTTCCAGATAGCAATTCCAACCCCTGTTCCTACTGCTCCCAAAACAATGGGAACTTTCCAGTATTTTTTGTTGTACACCTGTCCTAAACCAGGAAGAACGGCAGAGTACAAACCTGCTTTCGTAGGATTGAGCTTCAGCGTTTTCTGTGTTGGGCCGTTTGCTTTTTCCAGATCAGAAACCACTTTCGCTTCGGTTTTGGTATTATTCTTTTCCACGCCTATACTGTCTTTCGGACGGTAATCCACCCGGATCGTATCATTGGGATTCACCTGCGAAAAGGCAAAGGCAAACAGACACAGAAAAAATGTGAATAGTATTTTCTTCATTTATTTAATGTGGGATAAAATATATTCCAGCTCGTCTTCATTTTTGAAATCCAGAACAATTTTCCCTTTTTTTCCGTTTGGAGCGGCTTTGATTTCGACTTTTACATCCAGGATGTCGGCAATCGTTTTCTGCGCTCTTTTATAATTGTTGGAAAGCTCCGCCTTCGCTTTTTTAGCGGCTGGAGACTTCGGATTTTTAATAGCGGTTGCCGCCTGTTCCGATTGGCGTACGTTCAGCCTTTCCCTGATGATCAGCTCAAACAGAATCTGCTGATGCTCTTCGCTTTCCAGGCTGATGATCGCCCTTCCGTGACCTGCAGAAATCTCTCCGCTGCGGATGGCATTCTGGATATCCGGATTCAGCCTCAATAGCCTGATGGAATTGGTAATCGTACTTCTATCTTTTCCAACCCGATGGCTCAGGTTTTCCTGGGTAAGGCCGATCTCTTCCATCAACCGCTGATACGTTAATGCAATTTCAATCGCATCAAGATCTTCCCTCTGGATGTTTTCCACAAGGGCCATTTCCAGAAGCTCCTGATCGTTTACCAGACGGATGTAAGCCGGAATAGACTCCAGCCCTGCAATTTTGCTCGCACGGTACCGTCTTTCCCCGGATATAATTTCAAACTTCTCCCCATCTTTCCTTAGCGTAATCGGCTGGATTACTCCCAGATTTTTAATGGACAGCGCAAGTTCATTCAATGCTTTTTCGTCAAAATAAGTTCTCGGCTGGGTCGAATTGGGATAAATATCTTCCAGTGCAATTTCTACAATATTTCCCACAAATTTATCTGCTCCTTCATCAGTTGCAGAGTTGATCGTTGCTTTGGATTCGGCACTCAGAATGGCACCCAAACCACGTCCCATCGCTCTTTTTTTATCCTTCATATTTGTTTTATCGTTTAGCGCTGCGAGCTGCTTTTAATTCCTTACTAATTTTTCGTTTTTCAGTAAAACTTCTTCCGCCAGCTGAATATACTGGATGGCTCCTTTGCTTTCGGCATCGTAATTCAGGATGCTTTCCCCGAAGCTTGGAGCTTCGCTCAGTCTTACGTTTCTGCTGATAATGGTTTCAAAAACCATTTCCGGGAAATGTGAGTTTACTTCTTCCACTACCTGATTGGATAATCGGAGACGGCTATCATACATCGTAAGCAGCAGGCCTTCGATATCCAGGTCTTTGTTATGGATTTTCTGAACGTTCTTGATGGTATTTAATAATTTACCAAGCCCTTCCAACGCAAAATATTCACACTGGATCGGGATGATCACGGAGTCTGCAGCCGTAAGGGCATTTACCGTAATTAATCCCAGACTCGGCGCACAGTCGATGATGATGTAATCGTAATCTCCCCTTACACTTTCCAGTGCTTTTTTCAGCATGTATTCACGTTCTTCCTTATCCACCAGCTCTATTTCAGCGGCTACCAGATCAATGTGAGACGGAACGATATCCAGGTTTGGTGTCGCGGTCTGCTTGATACATTTTGATGTTTCCATGCTGTGCTCCAAAAGATTGTACGTAGAATACTTTACATCTTCCACTCCTAACCCTGAAGTTGCGTTAGCTTGGGGATCAGCATCGATAATTAATATCTTTTTTTCCAATACCCCTAATGCCGCAGCCAGATTTACAGCGGTTGTAGTTTTCCCGACTCCTCCTTTCTGATTAGCGATCCCTATGATTTTTGCCATTATTCGAACTTTAGATTTCAAAAATACACATTTTTCCGTGCTCTTACTGAACGGTTAAAACGAAATCTGAGTTAAAATATTGTTAATAAGCCATTTAGCTATAAAAAAAATTATCCACAAAAAAAATTCTTTGTGGATAAGTGTACAGGATTTGTTTTTATGTTAATTATCAAGCTTCATTGAAATCGGAAACTTGAAATAGCTTCGTACGGATTCGCCTTTTTTATTTTTTCCCGGAATCCATTTTCCTTTAATGGATTTGATCGTTCTGATGGCTTCCTCATTAAAGTCGGCATTGGATCCATTTGCTTTGATGGCGGAAATAGTTCCGTCCTTTTCAACAATAAATGTAACCGTTGTTTTCATGACCTCATCAGAAGTAAGACCTGAACTGTCAAAATTATTGATCACTTTATTTCTGAAAGCATCAATTCCTCCGATGAATCCGGCTTCCTGACCTAGTTCGTCTCCCGTTGTTATTTTATTCGGATCTTCTTTAGTTACGATCACTGGTGGAGCTGTACTAATTACCGGTCCTGTTCCGATGTTAGGAGTTGTTGGGACATAGGTCGGAGTGGTAACTTCTTTTCCATTTGATGTTTGAGTGCTCACCACTGCATTCTGTTCATCCTTAGGCGTCGTCTCCTTTTTTTCATTTCTTACAATCGCTTTCGGTTCCGGAACGGTCTTATCTATTGTTTTGATTTTTTCCGGAGCTGGCTGTGGTTTAACAGTTGCGGGTGGATCTTTTTCAGGGGTAGTTACTTGTTTGAAAATATGAGTTTTCTCATAAATCTTAGGATCTTTCACAGGTTCAGACTGAAAAGCTTTAATCACTAAAGGAGTTAAAGAAAATGCCGCCAGCAAGCTTACACCAATAAAAAGGGCTTTGGTTAAGATCCGGTCGGATTCATTTCTTAAGACATAGGCACCGTATTCTTTGTTGCGGTGTTCGAAAAGAATTTCATTGAAACGAAATTCCTGATTCTGATGCATGTTTTTCATTGTTTTAAAATTTAAGCATTAATTATAGATTATTAGTTCCTTACCATTTATCGGTAAATAATAACTTAGGAGCAAAATATCTGCCACTATATTATCAAAAACGCATATTTATTTAAAATCGTATGAGAATGAAGTAATTTTAATTATGTTACGAATAGAATTTGGAAAGATAGAGGCTGGATGCTAGGTGATGGATGTTGAAAGGATGGTTGTTTGAAAATGATAACGGATTATTTAACACGATACTGCTATCGATGTTTTGGGATAAGTTGTTAGGAAAGACTCCGCCCTAGTTCTGATTGCAGCGGCATCCTTTTTCCGAATGGGCTACAGCAAGGCGAAAAAGATACAGCGGAAAGCAGGTTCCCGACTTCAAATGGCTGCTGGCTAATAGCTGCTGGCTGTTGTAAATAATTGCTGCTACGGATAAAAACTTGCTGATCGCAAATAGCTTTTAGCTAATAGCGACTTACTGCCATACGAAAAGGAGATTGTCTTGCTTCAGGCTTAAAGTGAACCATAAAATAAAAAGAGACCGTCGCAATGACAGTCTCTTTTATTTATTTTAAAATTCTTCGGTTAGAATAATTCTTTTCTGATGATGTTCTGGCTTCTTTCAGGGCCAACAGAAACCAGGTATACGTTGATTCCTAAATATTTCTCGATGAACTCGATGTATTTCTGAGCGGTATCCGGAAGTTCGTCGTAGCTTCTTGCTTTGGTGATGTCTTCGTTCCAGCCCGGCAAATCCTGATAGATCGGCTCGTAGTTGTATAGCTTTTCGGTGGAAGAAGTGAAATAATCGATGATTTTTCCGTCTTCCGTTTTGTAATGGGTAACGACTTTCAGGTTTTCGATGCCGGTAAGGACGTCCAGTTTTGTAATTACCAGGTTGTTGATCCCATTGATCATACAGGCATGTTTCAGAGAAACAAGGTCTAACCAGCCTGTTCTTCTCGGTCTTCCGGTTGTTGCTCCGAATTCACCACCGATCTGTCTGATGCTCTCTCCTAATTCGTTATCCAATTCAGATGGGAACGGTCCGTTTCCTACTCTTGTACAGTAAGCTTTGGCCACCCCGATCAGGTTCTGAAGGGAAGTCGGTGGCACTCCTGCTCCGGTACAAACTCCTCCGGTAGAAGGTGAAGAGGATGTTACGTACGGATAGGTTCCGAAATCGATGTCCAGCATCAAAGCCTGAGCCCCTTCAAACAAAACGTTTTTCCCGTCTCTGATGGCTTCGTTCAGTTCAAGCTCGGTATCTACGATCCTGTCCTGAAGCTGTTTTCCGATTTCCAGGTATTCGTTGTAGATTTCCTCAACGTCCAGGGTCGGTTTCCCGTAGTATTTCTCGAAAAGAGAATTTTTGATTTTTAAGTTTTTCTCGATTTTGTCTCTTAAGATTTCCGGGTTCAGAAGGTCGATCATTCTGATGCCCACTCTGGCGATCTTGTCTTCGTAGCAAGGTCCGATCCCTTTTTTGGTCGTTCCGATCTGCGTTCCGCCGTGCTCTTCCTCACGGTAGGTATCCAACAGGATGTGATACGGCATGATGACATGCGCTCTTCTGCTGATGAAAATATGATCCGTTCTCAAGCCTTTGCTTTCGATCTGGTTCACCTCCTTAATGAAAGATTTAGGGTTTACCACCACGCCGTTGGCAATGATGCACTTCCCTTTGCACTGAAGAACTCCCGACGGAAGAAGGTGCAATACGAACTTCTCTTCACCCACATACACCGTATGACCTGCGTTGTCGCCCCCCTGGAAGCGCACCACATAGTCCGATTTTGCCGATAAAACATCCGTGATTTTTCCTTTCCCTTCATCTCCGTACTGAAGACCTACAACTACGTAAGTTGACATATTTTACTTTTATTTTAGATTCATGCAAAATTACTTTTAAAAAATTGGGTGGGCAAATTTGAGGGGGAATTTATTTTGGGGATGGGTGGGAAATCATATATTTAATAAATTTTACTCACAATTCTATATATTTACAAAAACAAAAACCAATTAGCAGGAGTATTTTAAAATGAACCATGAAATAATTAACCAAATCAATTCCCAGGTTGATAACTTCAGATTGTATTTTAAGGGTGATTATCTGTTTTTACCCACCGCTAACCTAAAAGAAATAGAAAGATTTGAAAAGAGGTTTTCAATTAAAATTCCTGATGATTTCAAATGGTTCTTGTTAAATATTGCGAATGGAATTATAAATACCGAGTCGCATGACTTTAATGTTCTGGATAAAATAAACTTTTCAAATTATTACTATGAAGAAAATGAATTCAATCCATCATTACCTTTCAGACTCAATAATGAATTTAACTTCAATACTGATGAATATGAAGATTTTATTAATGGAACAATCCATTTAGCCGGATATGGCTGTGGCTGTTATTCCTTTCTTGTTGTAAATGGCAAAGAATATGGAAACGTGTGGATTGACAATTATGCATCGAATTCTGAAGTTACTCCAGAAAAAAATGAAAAAAAAGACAGGCTTCATTTTCATGACTGGCTTGCAAAAGAAATAAATTTTATGATTTCCCAAAAAGAAGAATCAAAAAAATTCAGACAAAAACAATATCAGAAACAAAAAGAGGAAGTGCAGAAACACTATTTAAATATGAAAAATGTATTTGAGGCAATTTCTCCTCAACCATCACTGTCTGTTTTAGAAAGAATTAAAAAGATTTTCAAATAATATATTTACAAAATTTGACCGGAAATTTACTGTTTTACCACCTTCAGAGTTTACGGAGAATTTCTATTGTCAAACCACCCCAAATAATTTTAATAAATAACACTTCAAATAAATAAAATGCAGGAAAATTCTAAAGATCAATTTCTAAAAATAGCTAAAGAATATGTTTTAAATAATGCTGGAGATCATGTTGAAGTTGCTTACACAGAAGACTATGACGAGCTGTTTGTTTTCGGTTATCAGGCAAAGGATAAAAAAATAAGACTGGTAGGACAAGGTCCGATAGTTTTAGTAAAAAAAGACGGAAGAATATTTGAATACGGAAGTGGGACAAGTGAAATACGGGCTCTTATTGAAGTTACCAATAAACTCAGTAAAGAAAGACTAATTAGAATCTTCTATAAAGATTATAATATCCAAAACGACAAATACAACCTTATAATTAATGATATTTATAAAGAAGATGAAGGTGAAAATTTCAACGAATTGATAACTGTCTTATTAAAAAACAGAATTCAATATTTTACCCTAAATGATAATAATGAAGAAGAACGTCATTATTATACGAAAGAACAATTAGAAGAAACTTTGAAACACACGCCTATTAACCTGGGAAGATATTTTTGCTATAATAATTTAGCTAGTGTTCTTGTTGATCTTATTAATACAGATATCTGTTTTGACTGGACATTATCAGAAGTTAAATATAATCCGGAACGATTATAAGAAATCAGAATTAATCCCCGAATTGAGAAAGGTGAAAAATCAGGTTTCGTTAAGAATTTCGATCGTAAAGAATTTCTGAAGACTCTTCATCAAAAATATTCGGTTAGCTCAGTATAAAGTTTGTCATTCCGTAGGAATCCAAACACGAATCTTTTAATAAGTTCTCTAATACTATCTTTAGATTCCTCCGGAATGACAATTAGAATGGGTATTTTTATTATTCTCATTTCAACAAAATCTCACGCCTTACCCCAATCTCCTCCAGAAACACCGCATCATGCGAAATCACCAACAAAGTTCCGTGATAATCTTTAATGGAATCCGTAAGAATCTCTACATTCTGAAGGTCTAAATTATTCGTCGGTTCATCGAGGATGATCAGGTCGGGAGCTTTTTGACTGATGGAGAGCCCGCACAGCAGGAGACGCAGACGTTCCCCGCCGCTCAGCACGCCGCACTTTTTATCCCAGGTATCCTTTCCGAAAAGAAATCTTGCCAGTAAGGTCTTTATTTCAGACTCCGGCATTGCCAGGTCGTTGAACTGCTGGACAAACTCATAGACCATCATTGTCCTATCGATTAGAGAATATTCCTGGTCGATGCAGATCCATTGAAAATCTGATCTTGCCATTTTTCCGGCTGAAGGCTGAAGATCACCTAGCAACAGCTTAATCAATGTCGTTTTCCCCGAACCGTTCCGGCCTGTAATAGCGATCCGGTCACCACTCCGGATTTCCAGACTGAGGTTTTCTTTCCAAAGATTGATTTCATCATATGCATAATTAATCTCCTCTGCCGAAATCAGGAGTTTTCCCGAATGAATACCCGAATCATTAAAATTTACTTTCATCTGATCCGAATTTCTCACAGATGAACGCAGCTCCCGTAAATCACCGGAAATGGTATTGATCTTTTCTGCATGCACGGCTTTCAGCTTAGAAGAATTATTCTCCGCTTTGTTCCGCATCGTATTCATCATGATCCGGGCCACGCCCGATTTTTCCTGCTTGCTCTTCCCTCTCGCGTCGAGTTTCTGCTTCCTTTCCAACGTTTCGCGTTCTTTTTCCCTTGCTTTTTTCAGGGTCCGTTCTTTAGAATGGATGTCGTTTTGCAACGCCTCATTTTCAATTTCCTTTTGTGCGGCATAAAAATCATAATTCCCGCCGTAAGTTGAAATTCCCTGATTGCTCAGTTCATAAGTCGTATCCGCCAGATTCAGCAAAGTGCGGTCGTGGCTGACGATCAACACGGTTGCTTTTGTTTTTCCGATAAAATCATACAGCAGGTTCCGCCCTTCAAGATCCAGATGGTTGGTCGGTTCGTCGAGCAGGATAACCTCCGGCTGGTGAATCATCATTCCGGCGAGGAAGACTTTCGTTTTCTGTCCGCCGCTCAGACTGGCGAGTTTTTGGGTGAATTCCAGGCTGTTGAGTTTCCAGTATTGCAAAGCCTGCCGGGAACGTTCTTCGATGTCCCAATCGTCATTCAATGTTTCAAAATAATTATCATCCACTTCCCCATTGGTAATTTTGTGAAGAGCTTCAAGTTTCTGATCGATTTTCAGGCATTCGGCGACGGTAAGGTCATCAAAATTCCCGAACATCTGCGGAACATAAAACAACCCGCCGTGAACGGTTATGTTTCCTGCCTGAGGTTCAATTTGTTTCGCCAATATTCTGAGCAGAGTAGATTTTCCCGTGCCGTTGCTGCCGACCAGGGCTGACTTCGAGTTTGAAGGGATCGTTAAATCAATAGAATTAAAAAGCAGGTCTCCCGCCGGAAACCCAAAGGATATATGGTGTAGAAAAATCATGATTTCTTTCTTTAAAAAGTTAAAACTGCAACAACCTATCCGGTTATTGTCGATTACATCGGAAAGAAATTAAATTCTACATGCTGATATTGATTGGTTTACGAACAACAAAGTTAGGAATTTTTATTTATTTGAAAAATATCTGATTTTCATTATAAATTGGCCATTGACCATTCACTTGCGAAGCAAAATTAACTATTCACTCTAAGAGCCTGTGATAATTTACCTTTTATATTTTAACATTAAGAATTTAAGGTATTTTAGCTAAAAAATTCAATATGTCGGTTGCCTGGCGATATTCAATTAAATACATTGAAATCATCGTATTAAAGTGAAGAATAAACAAAGTTTATTTGATTCAGAAAATTAAGAGAAATGACGGAAAGTTTGATGAATTAAAATTTAAACGAACTCTAAGACCACCCCGTCAAAAATTCTTTGAATTTTCGCCACCCCTCCAACTTTCGGAAGGGAATTTCGGTTAAGGATATTGCTTCAGACTTTTGAAGGATATTTTTTTGTTGGAACGCACAAAGTCGCAAATTAAATAAACATGATGCTTTAAGGCGCGAAGAATTCGACTGAGCCGAATTTTCATACCGCTAATTTCAACTAAAATCTGTGAGAGATTATATCTCCAGTCAGAAACAAACAATCCTGAGCATCCACAATTTTATCAAAGATGAGATCCTTGCAACTTATTACACGAAGCATTAAAAATATTTGCTGCTTTGCACTTGCCAACGATTACCCGCAATATAACTAATCAACTTACATTGCTCTTATAAGTGTAACGGCTTTGTGAAACTTACAGCAGTAAGCATCAAAAAATCTCTGCGCCCTTTGTGTTCATAGAAGCTTTATGAATTTCACTATTCGCTTGCAGAGCAAAATTCATCTTTCACTATTCATCATTCACCTTTCATCAAAAATCCTTAACTTTGCTGCCTACTAAAAATTTTTATGGAGAGTATTAAAGTTCACGACAAAACTTTTGTTCCTTATCTGGAGGATGCCGAAATTCAGGAGATTGTAAAAGCTACGGCTCTAAAGATTTATGAAGATTATAAGGATGAAGTTCCCGTTTTCATCGGGGTTCTGAACGGGGTGATCATGTTTTTTTCAGATCTTCTGAAGCACTATCCGGGAGAGTGTGAGATTGCTTTCATCCAGATGAGTTCTTACGCAGGTACGGAATCTACGGGAATCGTTTACCAGAAAATGGAACTAACGAAAGATGTCAAAGACCGCCACATCATTCTGGTAGAAGATATCGTAGATACGGGGAATACAGTAGAAAGCCTTTTCAAATATTTCAACGAAACTCAGCGTCCGAGATCTGTGAAGATCGCTTCTTTCTTGCTTAAACCTGAAGTGTATAAGAAGGATTTTAAACTGGATTATATTGGGAAGGAAATCCCGAATAAGTTTGTACTAGGCTACGGACTGGATTACGATGAACTGGGAAGAAACCTGCCGAACCTATACCAGTTGGAAGACGGACAGATCAACCATTAAAAGGCTGTTGGCTAATAGCTAATGGCTTTTAGCTTAAAAAAGGTAAAATAAAGAAATAAATTTAATAATAACTTAAAAATGCTAAAGGCAAAAGCAAGTACGCTGACGGTAAAAGCCAGAAGCCAGTCGCCAGTCGCCGGAAGCCCTAAACCATTATGATAAACATTGTTCTGTTTGGCCCTCCGGGAAGCGGAAAAGGTACGCAAGCGCAAAACTTGATCGAGAAATTCAATTTGAAGCAGATCTCAACCGGTGACCTTTTCAGATTCAACATGAAAAATGATACGGAACTTGGGAAACTTGCCAAATCGTACATCGATAAAGGAGAACTGGTTCCGGATCAGGTAACGACAGATATGCTGATCGACGAGATCAGAAAGCCGACCGATGCCGCAGGATTTATTTTCGACGGGTATCCGAGAACGGCGGTTCAGACAGAAGCTCTTGAGAAAATCGTAAAAGAAGAGCTGAACGACGAGATCGACGTTTGCCTTTCTTTAGTGGTTGAAGATTCGATCCTGGAGGAAAGACTTCTGAAAAGAGGAGAAATCAGCGGAAGATCAGATGACAGCAATGTAGAGATCATCCGCAACAGAATAAAAGAATACTACGCGAAAACAGCAGAAGTTGCCGAGCTGTACAAGCAGCAGGGCAAATATGTAGAGATCAACGGTGTCGGAGACATTAACGAAATCTCTGAAAAGCTTTTCGCAGAAGTAGAAAAGTTTCAAAAATAAATTTTTGATTCAAGGTTCAAAGTTCCAAATTCAAGGTTAAAACTTTGAACCTTAAACATAAAACCTTGAATTAAAATCATGTCAAATTTTGTAGATTACGTAAAAATCCATTGTAAAAGCGGACACGGAGGAGCAGGTTCTGCGCATCTCCGCCGTGAAAAATATATTCCCAAGGGCGGACCGGACGGAGGTGACGGAGGCCGTGGCGGCCACGTTATCATGAAAGGGAATGCCAACGAATGGACTTTACTTCCCCTGCGTTATACGCGTCACGTAAAAGCGGAACGCGGGGAGAACGGAGGAAAAAACCAGCTTACCGGAGCTTACGGAGCAGATGTATACATCGAAGTTCCGATCGGGACCATTGCCAAAAATGAAGACGGCGAAATTATCGGGGAAATCCTTGAAGACGGCCAGGAAATTATCCTGATGGAAGGCGGAATGGGCGGAAAAGGAAATGAGCATTTCAAATCGTCCACCAACCAGACCCCAAGATTTGCACAACCGGGAATGGACGGACAGGAAGGCTATGTGGTTTTCGAGCTTAAAATCCTTGCCGATGTAGGATTGGTAGGATTCCCGAATGCAGGAAAATCCACGCTCCTATCTTCAGTTTCTGCGGCAAAACCGAAAATTGCAGATTACGCATTTACCACTTTAACGCCAAACTTAGGAATTGTGGATTACCGGAATTACAAATCTTTCGTAATGGCCGATATTCCGGGAATCATCGAAGGAGCTGCGGAAGGTAAAGGCTTAGGTCACCGTTTCTTAAGACACATCGAAAGAAATTCCATCCTGTTGTTTTTAATTCCTGCCGATTCCGAGGATCATTTTCAGGAGTTTAAAATTCTGGAAAACGAATTGAAGGAATACAATCCTGAACTTCTGGATAAAGATTTCATTGTTTCGGTTTCAAAATCCGATCTTCTGGATGAGGAACTGAAAAAAGAAATCGCCGCTGAATTCCCTGAAAACAAACAGCCGTTGTTTTTCTCCGGTGTTACCGGCGAAGGACTGATGGAACTGAAAGATGCGATCTGGAAGCAATTGCATGAATAAGAAGATATTTCTTTTAACAATTATTTTGATCAGCCAGCTGTGCTTTTCGCAAGGCAAAGCTTTATCAAAAATAGACAGCCTCAGAACAGATTCTGAGGTTGAGTCTTTTGTAAGAAACGGTAAATTCAATATATCCGACCGTTATTCCAGGTTTATTTTAAAAACAATTCAAAGTTTTACAGGAGGTTTTACCGGTATAAACAATAGATTAAAGAAAGCCGCCGACAGTTTAGGCATAACGGAAAGCTTTTACAAAGGAGATTTTGATCACAATGGCCTAACCGATCTGATATTTATCGGAGACGATCAAAGCTGCCAGAGCACATCTTCGGATGCAAAAGAAACTTACTCGTGTTATTCGAGCATTAACCTTCTTCTGGACTTTGGAAAACACTATAAACTTACCTCTGTAAAACCGACCCGTTTTGATTTTGCTGTTCCTGTGGTCCTGAATATTGACGGAAAGGATTATCTTAAAGTCATTACAGAAGCAAACGAAGAAGGCCCATATTCTGACCATTATGAAACTGCCCATAAGCTGGTTTCAAAAATTCTGGATTATCAATTTGATGGGCTTGTAGAATATAATCCCGATCCCTCTCATCATTCCATACAGAAAATAGAATTCAGAACCGATATGTGTTATGGTACCTGCCCGGTATTTACTTTGGAACTTTATAAATCAGGATTATCAAAATTTATTGCGGAGAATTATAATTTTTTTAAACGTGACGATCCGGACTTTGAAAAAAAATCGCACAAAGCCTTTAAAAAAGGAGAAGGCAACTTTGAAACAAAGATGAAAGAAGCTGACTTCCAAAATCTGGAAAATTTACTGAATTACATCAATTTCTCTGAACTTGAGAACAATTACGCTGTAAACTGGACGGATAGTCAAACGGCAACTTTAATCATCACTTATAATGATGGAAAAATTAAGAAAATTGAGGACTACGGTTTGTCCGGCACGTATGGTTTAAAAATATTATATCAAATACTGTTTGATCTCAGGTTTAATCAGAACTGGAAAAAATTAAAATAAACTATTTCATGCAGATCAGCACTTTTTCATTCTGAGAATACCCATGATAAAGATCTTCTGAAAATGTTCTTGCACTTACCTGGAAACCTTCGTTTTTCAGGCGGGATTCCAACCCTTTAACAGAATAAATGCGCACGTGGTCATCCTGCCCGAAATGCTTCAGCCGATCTTCGTCAGTCGTTATTGAATAATCTTCATACATTTCCCCTTCTTTAAAAGGAGTCTGAATTAAAGCAGTGCCGCCCTTTTTCAGAACGCGGTATAATTCACTCATCGCTTTCTGATCTTCGGTAATATGCTCCAGAATATGGTAACAGACAATCAGGTCAAATTTTTCGTCTTCCGCATCAATCTTCGTAATATCATAATGGTAGTCGGACAGAAATTCGTTTTCAAAATCGGTGGGATAATAGGAAATATCCTTTCTTCTCTTCCATTTTTTATACAGCATTCTGGATGGGGAAAAATCAAGGAAGGAGAAGTGTGGTTTCAGAAATTCATATTCCAGCAGCATATTCAGCCTGCGCGTTCGGGGTAAGCTGCCACAGACAGGACAGATCAATTGTCCGTTGTCAAGTCGAACAAATTTCTTGAGTTTTGTTTTACAGATATTACATTCATGATTTTCCCCATGATAAAAAGGCTTTAAAAGTTTTCTCAATTGATCCTCGTTCCGGATCAGTATTTCTTTAGGAAGGATGTTTTTAACGACAGATTTGAGGAAAGTATACATGCGTAATTTTTCTGACTTCAAAATAACAAAAATTTATCTGAAGTCCATTTTAAAATTTAGTTTATCCTTAAACAAACCATAATCACCTTTTAACATCATTCGTCGAAATCGCTTTAATATGGCCTCAATCGGAGACTTTGGAATAATTATTGAGCGATTCCGGGAAAAATCAACCTATGAAATATATCCTGGGCCTTTGTGCCATTATCCTCATGTTTTCATGCAGTTCTCAAAAAGCCAAATCCAAGTATTCCAAGATTGAATACGAAGCGGGTGCGTGTTTCGGCTCCTGTCCTATTTTCAAGATCACCATCAACCCGGACCGTACTGCGGTACTTGAAGCTGAACATTTCAACTTTTCCAAAAATTTTTCCAAAAGCGAATTCGATAAGCCGCGGGAAGGGACTTTTAAAGGAACCATTAAAGAAGCGGATTACAAAAGTTTAATTGCCTTACTTGATAATTTGAATGTTAAAAGCCTCAACGAAAAATATGGTGAAAGAAACATAACTGATCTTCCGACCTCACATCTTAGAGTTAATTTTACGGACGGAACCTCAAAACATATCGAAGATTACGGCAAAAGAGGCACTGAAAAACTAGCCCAATTGTACAAATTCTTTGAAGATCTGAGACATAACCAACAATGGACAAAAGTGAACTGATCCATTAAAAATATTTAAACTACCTTTGCAAAATATAATTCCTTCATTTTGAAGGAATTTTTATGTTAATTATAAAAACAATTCATTTGAATTTTACAGACTTACATTTAATAGAACCTATTGCAAAGGCGATTGAGGAACAAGGATATACTAACCCTACCCCGATCCAGGAAAAATCGATTCCCGAGATTACCAAGGGCAGAGACTTTTTGGGATGCGCACAGACAGGTACCGGAAAAACGGCTGCTTTTGCCATCCCGATCCTACAGAATCTTTCTAAAAATAAATTTCAGAATAATCATATCAAGGCACTGATCCTGACGCCGACCAGAGAGCTGGCGATCCAGATCGAGGAAAACATCAAAGCGTATGGAAAATACCTGCCGTTAAAACACCTGGTAATCTTCGGAGGGGTAAAGCAGGGAAATCAGGAAGCTGCCCTGAAAAAAGGAGTTGACATCCTGGTTGCAACACCGGGAAGACTTTTGGATTTTATCGCGCAAGGAATTATCAGCCTTAAAAATCTTGAAATCTTTGTACTGGACGAAGCCGACCGGATGCTGGATATGGGATTTGTGCATGACGTCAAAAGAGTCATTAAACTTTTACCTCCAAAAAGACAGACTTTGTTCTTCTCGGCGACCATGCCGGCGGAAATCCAGAAACTGGCAGACTCTATCCTGAATAATCCGGTAAAGGTGGAAGTTACTCCCGTTTCATCAACGGCAGAAACCATCAAGCAGTCGGTATATTTTGTGGAAAAAGACAATAAACTGGATCTTTTGACGCATATCTTAAAGAACGATATTTCCGATTCCGTTCTGGTTTTTGCCAGGACGAAGCACGGTGCCGATAAAATTGCAAGAAAGCTGCAGAAAGATAACATCACCACGGAGGCCATCCATGGGAATAAGTCGCAGAATGCCCGTCAGAATGCACTGAACAATTTCAAATCCGGTAAAACAAGGGTTCTTGTGGCCACTGATATTGCTGCGAGAGGAATTGATATCGACGAACTGAAATACGTTGTTAATTTCGAGCTTTCCGACGTCTCCGAAACGTATGTTCACCGGATCGGAAGAACCGGAAGAGCCGGTGCGGAAGGAACTTCCATCTCATTTGTTGACGGACTGGATTTATTAAACTTAAAAAATACGGAGAAACTGATTGGCATGAAGATCCCTATCGTTAAGGATCATCCATTTCATACAGATAATTTGGTTGCCCAGAAAAGGGATTCCAACAATAAGCCGATGGCGGGAGGTGGAGAAAGACCAAAATCTTCAAGACCTAACTATTCCAGGCCAAATAATAATAAAAATAAACCTGCTGATGGCACATCTGCCAATGTGGGTTTCAAAAAGCCTAAGAATAAGAACTTCACGAGAAAAAAATAATGTAAAAGCCTTCCCATTTGGAAGGCTTTTTTACGTTCTGGCTAAAGTCAATCTGATACTCTTGCTAAAAAATCGGTTTTAGTATTTAAATAATTTCTTTGCATTCTCCGTCGTCACCCTGTCAATCTCCGAAAAATCGGCTTTATAAATATCCACTAATTTACCGGCCACAAGATCGAGATAAGCACTTTCATTGCGCTTGCCTCTGTGCGGAACCGGCGCAAGATAAGGAGAATCCGTCTCCAGCACTATTTTATCCAATGGAATTTCGCTCAGAAACTGGTCTATTTTACCATTTTTAAAGGTGACTACTCCGCCAATTCCTAAAATAAAATTAAGATCGACAGCATGTTTTGCCTGTTCCAGATTTCCTGAAAAACAATGGAAAATCCCGCGGAGTTTTGGATGCTTTTTTCTTTCCAGCACTTCAAACGTTTCGTCGAAACTTTCCCGGGTGTGGATCACGATTGGCAGGTCTCTTTCAATAGCCCAGTCGATCTGCTGCTCAAAGGCTTTCACCTGAATATCCAAAGTTGTTTTATCCCAATACAGATCGATCCCGATTTCCCCGACAGCCGGAAAAGCCCTTTGATCGAGATATTTTTTAACAATCTCCAGCTCTTTTTCCCAGGTTTCCGGTTTTACGTAGCACGGATGCAGCCCCATCATGGAGAAAATATGTTCCGGGTACTCTGCTTCCAGCTGCAACATTTTTTCGTGGGATTCCGAATCGATAGCCGGAAGGTAAAATTCGGTTATCCCTTTATCTAAAGCTCTCTGAATGGCTTCTTTCCGGTCTTCATCAAATTCTTCTGCGTATAAATGGGTATGGGTATCAATCATTTTCTTTAAAATTTTAATAGGTCTTCGTAAGGATTTTTCAGTCCCAGCAATAATCCGAAAGCGGGTTCTGTTTTTATTCCCTGTTTTTTCAATGCAATAATTTTTTTTTTAAAATTTTCTCCTTTTTCCTGTAATATGCTATATTCGGCGATCATGTGACGATAGGCATTCTGCTTGGCAGCCGGTTTATTCTGCCCGAAAATTTCGACAGGAAATTCTTCCAGGATAAAGTTGCCGACAACAGCTTCATCCCCGTTTATTTCAAGGCTCTCGACCTTGATATTAAATTCTGAGAAAGTATCTGTTAACAAACTCTCAAACTCCATGTGACACTTCATTTCACAGATGATATCCAGATCACTTCCTTCAATATCTATTTCTATCGGAATGGTTCCCGCCAGAATAGGCGAATGGTCTTTCAGTTTTTCAAAAATCCTGTAGGCTGTCAATAGTTCGTAAGCTCGTTGCTGCTTTTTATTTCCGGTTTTAAGATAATCAATTGTTGTAAAATCAATCATCGGAAAATATCTTATGTATCACTTTTTTCTGTTGATTTTCAATCCTTTCGTTCAGTTTTTCTTTAAACTGAATGTATTTCGGATCTTTTTCATCGCTGCTCCGGTGTTCCAGTGCTTTTGAAATTTTAAAGTTTTCCCTGATAAATTCTTTGGTTTCATCCGAAAAATAAGCGTTGCCGAATTTCTCAAAGATATAGTTGACCGCCTGTTCCGTAGGATGGATCATATCTTCCTTATAAAAACGGTAGTCCCGGAGGTCGTCCATCAGTATTTCATAAACGGGAAGATAATGGCAGTAATCCAGCTCTTCTGTCATTTCATGGATGGAAGTAATGAGTTTGGATTTGCTCAGCTGGTTTTCCACCATGCCGTCTTTGGTGTGCCGGACCGGGGAAACAGTAAATAAAATCTGCACGTCGTCTTTACAGATGTCTTTCAGGTTTAAAATGGTATCATAAGTAGCATCCGTAAGTTCCTGATGGGTCAATATCCTTTTTTCAAAAAACTTCTGGGGAATCCGGTGGCAATTGGCTACCAGCTTCTTTTTAGGGACAAATTCGTAAATAAAAGAAGTTCCATAAGTGATGATAACCCAATTACTCTCCTGAAGAAACTGGTTTCCTTCCGTAATCCTGCTATTGATCTTATCCAGTGTCTGATGAATATACCGGGTATCGAAGCTGGTATGATGGTCCAGTGAAATAAAAGTTTCATCAAAAGTAATGAGTTCCTCTTCTTCGTAAAATTCCGAATCGTGCAGCCTTTTAACGGCATTGCTGATCGAGAACGGATTGAAGATCGTTCCGAACGGATTATTCACCGTCTGCAGCTGTCCCTGATGAAACAGATCCGACATTTCCGAGGCAAAGCAAGACCCTATTGAAAATATTTTATCTTCAACCCCGATCTTCTTTTTCGATTCCTGAATATCTACTTCTGTCCTGAACTTCATACTCATTTTGAAAATTTGAGAATTTGAAAATGAAATAATTTAGAATTTTCAAATTGACCCCATTTTCAAATTAACACATTAACTTTCTCTTCTCAATAAATAATTGGCCAATTCAGCAAACGGTTTTTTCTTCTCCTCCGGAATATCGATCTTCTGAAGGTAGCTCTGGCCTATTTCGTTGTGTTTTTCAATTAAACGCAATGCCTTCTCATCAACTTTCGTTCTTCTGAAAATCTTTTCAACACCGTACACTTTATCGATGTTATCCGTTTTTTTAGAATACCAGTAATCCAGTTCCTTTCTTTCTTCTTCCGTTGCGTGTTCTCTCGCCATCAGATAAAGTACGGTCTTTTTATTTTCATAAATATCCCCGGCATGTTTCTTACCGAACTGTGCCTGATCACCGAATACATCAAGATAATCATCCATAATCTGGAATGCAATCCCGATATGCTTCCCGAAGTTGAAAATCGCTTTTGCATCTTTGAAGTTTGCTTTTGCAATCAGGGCTCCGATCTCAAATGAAGACGCGCTCAAAACCCCGGTTTTATAGGTAATCATCCTGATGTAATCATCAAAGGTCACGTTTTCCTGGGTCTCGAAATTGATGTCATACTGCTGCCCTTCACACAGCAACAGACCGGTATGGGTGAATATTCTGATGCAGGCTTTGAAAATTTCAGGTTCCAGATCTTCAAAAAACTTATAGGCTTTCAGCATTAGTCCGTCCCCTGAAAGAATTCCTACGTTAATTCCGTGCAGGGTGTGAATCGTCGGTTTATTTCTTCTCAGCGGAGCCTCATCCATGATATCGTCGTGGATCAGGGTGAAATTATGAAAAAATTCGATCGCCAGCGCAGGTTTTATCGCCTCTTTCAAATCACCGCCAAATAAATCGCAGGCCATCAGAACCATGATCGGACGAAGACGCTTGCCACCGTGAGAAATAATGTAGTTCATCGGTTCATACAATTCCACCGGCTTATCTTTAAAGGTATATTTGGCAATGGCATCCGCAACAATCTGCTGGTATCGGTCTAAAAATTCCATAAATTCTAATAGTTTAAACAAAAATACAATTTTTCGGGGCTTTATAAAGTAAAATCCTCACTGTTTTAATAGAGAGGATTCAATTTTAATTAATTATTTTAGTTGTAATATTTCAGGATTCTTATTTCCATGACGAATTGTTAAAATATAAATTGTATCATTATTCATTTCATAATAAAGAAGATACTTCTGAATGATTTTCACGTAGATATTTGGTGATACCCATAACTTTTGATTTAATGATCTGAATTAGAAAAATTTTCTCAATTAAATAAAAAAAAACTTTGCCCGATATGAGCAAAGTTGATGATATTTTTAAAATTATAGTTTTAAGATAAAAATGCCACTAAGAGATAAGTAATCCCGGCAACAATCGCTGAGATTGGGATCGTTAGTACCCAGGCCCAAAGAAGGCTTACAGTAATCCCCCATCTTACAGCCGAAACCCTTTTCGTCAGTCCTACCCCGATAATGGAACCGGTGATGGTATGTGTGGTAGAAACAGGAATTGAAAGGTGTTCTGTAATAAATAAAGTAATGGCACCTGCAGTTTCTGCACTTACTCCTTCTAAAGGCGTTACTTTCGTGATTTTTGTTCCCATTGTTTTAATGATCTTCCAGCCTCCGCTCATGGTACCTAAAGCAATGGCCAAGAACGATACCAGAGGAACCCACAAATAATGCTGCGCAAAATAGTTGAAACGCTCTCCGGAAGCAATATTCATATATAATGGATCGTGAATCATATCTACGTGATAGAAAATTATTGCCGCTCCAATAATCCCCATTACTTTCTGAGCATCATTAAGACCATGTGTCAAGCTGAATAATGCCGATGAAGCCAATTGTAATCTTTTGAATGACTGATCTGCCTTATGTGGATTTGATCTTTTATAAAGATGAACAATAATAAGGGTAATGATTATCGAAATTAACATCCCGATGAAAGGAGCCAAGAAAATGAACAGGAAAATAGGAATTACCTTATCAAATTTCACCACCTTCTGATGTGTGACCTGGCTAAAAGCTTCTTTAAGGGTATCCCATACTCCCAACTCGGAATGTGCTGCTGCTACCGTATGATAATCCATCATAAAAGCATGCATTAAAGCAGCCCCTAGAAAGCCTCCGATCAAAGTATGCGAGGAGGAGGAAGGAATACCGAACCACCACGTCAAAAGATTCCATGCGATGGCAGCAATCAATCCTGAAAATATAACTTCAAGGTTAATAAAATTTTCATTTACGGTTTTGGCAATCGTATTACCAATTTTAAATTCTCCAATAACATAGGCCGCTAAGAAAAAAGCGGCAAAATTCCAGAGCGCAGCCCAAAGAACGGCCTGGAAAGGAGTTAAAACTTTTGTAGAAACAATAGTCGCAATTGAGTTGGCCGCATCATGGAAACCATTGATGTAATCGAATATGAGGGCCAATGCAATAATAACTATAAGTAAAATCGGAAATTCCATTGTTTAATTATAATTATTAATTAAGCGTATTTAATCATGATGTTCTCGATCGTGTTGGCAACATCTTCTGCTTTGTCTGTTACTACTTCAAGATAATTAAGTACGGATGAAACCTTGATAATGTTGATCGCGTCATTCGTTTCAAATAACTCTACCATAGAGTTCGATAACAGATCATCAGCAATATTTTCAATAGAATTTACTTTGATGCAGGCTTCTTTTACCTGCTCCATATTTTTGAAACCTTTCAGGTTCTTCATTGCGTTCTGGATCTCAAGACATGCCTTGTGGATCAGCAATGAGAAATCGGAATACGCTTTCATTTCTGGAGATTTGTACAGGAAAATATACTTCGTGGAAGCGTAAATGTAATCGGCGATATCATCCAGTCCGGTAGCCAGCGTGTGGATATCTTCCCTGTCAAACGGCGTAATGAAGTTTTTACCCAATTCTACGAAGATTTCGTGGGTAAGCTCATCATTTTTGTGCTCGTAGTCGCTCATCTTTTTCAGCATGGAATCGTCATTCAGATCGAAATCCTTGATTCCGTGGTTGAATTCTTCAGACATTGCTACAAGGTTTTCTGTTACTTTTTCGAAAAGCACAAAGAAGATTTTATCTTTCGGTTGGAAAGCGTGGAAAATATTACCAATTCCCATTGTAAAGTTTTTATAATTTCGTGTGCAAATTTCTTAAAAAACCCCCTTACCTGAAACAATACAACATTAAGTTTTGTTAACATTGGCTTACCGCCTGGCTATCAAACAAAAAAACCGGCAAAAATGCCGGTTTATATGGTTTTGGAAGGGATTAATTTGCCTCTTCGGCACGCATTTCCTTTCCTCTGAATTTCATTGTGGAAATATTGCTCAGAAGATCTCCCTTGTAGGATTTTTCGATCTCGAA
The DNA here is from genome assembly GCF_042610505.1 of Chryseobacterium sp. sg2396. Lineage (NCBI taxonomy): Bacteria > Pseudomonadati > Bacteroidota > Flavobacteriia > Flavobacteriales > Weeksellaceae > Chryseobacterium > Chryseobacterium sp. sg2396. The sequence continues at coordinate 104,849 of NZ_JBHGAQ010000007.1, forward strand.
GAAAGAGAATTTCTCCAGGATCTCGATATCTCCGATTTCCGCTCTTTTTTTGCTTTTCCCGTTAGACGTAGCTTTATTGATAATGTCTAATACGTCAAGCTTTTTCAGCTGGTCTTTTTTACCAAGGTTGAAGAAGAATCTTACCATGTCTTCATTCTTTCTTCTTGGTTTTCCGCCACGCTCTCTTCTTTCTCCTCTCTCGCTTCGTTCTCCCCTGTCGCGGTCTCTGCCTCTGTCACGGTCTCTTCTGGAACCTCTGTCGTCATCCCTGCTGCTCAGCTTCTGTTCCATCAGGTCATGTCTGTCTTTATAATACAGCGCAAGATCTTTCAGTTGGAACTGAAGAAGCTTGTGTGCCAGTTCTTCTTTCGTAAAGGCTGATAAATCCGGAATTAAAGAATCATCGAACTCGAAGAAATCTTCGTGGATCTCGAAAAGGCTTTCGAAAACACCGCCTACCTGGGCTTTGATAATATCTTCACCGGTAGGGATTTTGCCTTCCGTCATCTCGATTTTCGTTACCGATTTGATCTGCTTCAGCTTTCTGCTTTCTTCAGGCTTGATCAAAGCAATGGAAATACCGTCTTTTCCGGCTCTACCCGTTCTTCCGCTTCGGTGAACGAATACTTCAGGATCATCAGGCAGAGAATAGTGGATTACGTGCGTCAGTGAATTTACATCCAATCCTCTTGCCGCAACGTCCGTCGCCACAAGGATATCAATATTTTTCAGTCTGAACTTTTTCATTACCGTATCCCTCTGTGCCTGAGAAAGGTCTCCGTGAAGCGCGTCGGCTGCATATCCGTTCTGCATCAGGAAATCGGCAACCTCTTGGGTTTCCATTCTCGTTCTGCAGAAAATAATGGAATATTGGTTCGGGTTTGAATCGATCAGTCTCTTCAAAGCCTCTTTTTTCTGACGGTAACCGGTTACATAATATTCGTGCTTGATGTTCTTCTTAACTTCGTTAATGGAACCCACGGAAATTCTGTGAGGCTTGGTCAGGTAATTTTTAGAAATACGTTCTACTTCCTTGTTCATCGTTGCAGAGAACAGGAAAGTCTGTTTTGTTTCAGGCGTTTCGCTGAGGATGGTTTCCAGTTCGTCTTTGAAACCCATGGAAAGCATTTCGTCAGCCTCGTCCAGTACCAGCCAGTGGATAGCTGAAAAATCGAGTGCCTTTCTGTTGATAAGGTCGATCACCCTTCCCGGAGTTCCCACAATGATCTGCGGTTTATCCTTTAGCGATCTCATTTGGTCCATAATACTGCTTCCACCGTAAACTGCCGTAGTTTTGATGTCTTTCATGTATTTGGAATAGTTTTTTATGTCTTTAGCAATCTGAAGACATAATTCCCGTGTCGGACAAAGCACCAATAGCTGGATTTTGCGACTCGTTTCGTCAATCATATCCAAAATCGGAAGCGAAAATGCTGCTGTTTTGCCTGTCCCCGTCTGCGCAAGTGCGATCAAATCGCGAATATCTGAAAGAATGAAAGGGATAGTCTGTTTTTGGATTTCTGTCGGGCTTTCGTAACCCAGTTCGCCAATTGCCTTAAGAATATCAGGACTTAAATTGGTCTCCGTAAATAAATTCATTAAATATTATAAAATTTCTGCAAAGATACAATAAATATTGATTTGTTTTTGAATTAATTACGAAATATACAAACTTAAATTCAGAATCATTTAAGATTTTTTTAATTTTTAAAAAATTTACCGCAAAAAAACGATGCCTGCGTTAAAAACATGTTAAAAATTATTTTTTTTTTGTTAAATTGGATTGATTTTTTCTGTTTGATTTATGAATTTTCAGAAATTAACTATGAAACGCCTGTTCTTTTTTTTGATATTCTTTTTCAGAACATTAGAAATTTCTGCCCAAACCAATAGCTATCCACCTAGCTGAACCCTGGAGAATTGTATAGAATATGCAAAGCAGCACAACATCTCCATCAATTCTTTGCGCCTTTCCAGAAACGCTGCGGAACAGGATCTGCTCCAGGCGAAAAAAGCCAAATACCCCAACCTGAATGCCTCCGTATCATAAGGCATTTTGGCCGTAAACGGAAATAACGGACTGATCGTAAACGGGATACATTCACAAAACATAGCAGCAAGTTCGTCCATGACTTTATACCGCGCAGGCTACATCCGAAACAATGAGGCTTCCAAAAATCTTCTGGTACAGATGGCGGATCTGTCGGTGCAGGAAGCCCAGAACAACATCACGTTGAATATCACCCAGGCCTACCTAAATATTTTAACGACAGAAGAAAATATTGTTGCTCTTCAGGAAATTTTAACCACTACAAAAACACAACTTAAGCAGGGCGACCAGCTCTATAAAGCAGGCAGTATCTCCAAGCTGAACTATCTCCAGATTCAGGCACAGGTCGCCCAGGACGAATACAATCTTGTTGCCGCACAGAATAACCTCAGAACCTATATTGTCAATCTGAAACAGATCTTACAGCTTCCTACCGATTACGATTTTTCAGATCGTAAAGCCGGAAAGCATTACTGTCGATGAAAACTTTAAAACCCTGTCCGAAGTTCAGAACATGGCCCAGAATCAGCGGCCGGAAGTGAAATACGGGGAACTTAACATCGAAAACTCCAAAACCAATCTGAAAATGGCCCAGCCTTCCATTCTTCCGACCTTAAGCCTTACCGGCAGTATTTCCAGTAATTATGCTTACAACAACGGAAATTATTTTAACCAGCTGGGAAACAACTTTTTCTTGCCGATAGGCCTCAGCTTAGGAATTCCGATTTACAACAACAGGATTTACCGGACAGCCATTGAAAAATCAAAGATCGAGATCCAGCAGGCTAATTTAGATTTACTAAATACCAAAACCGTACTTAACCAGCAAATCGAGCAAGCTTATATCAGCCTTCAGAACTCGTTTTCGCAATACGAATCGGCTTCCCGGCAGATGGATCTCAATAAACAGAGCTATGATATCGTAACCGCCCAGATGAAACTGGGAAGCATTGATTATGTGCAGCTTCAGCAGCAACGGCTTACCTATATCCAATCGATACAGAATTTTCTTCAGGCAAAATATTCGCCCGTTCTTAATGAGCAGATCTACGAATTTTATGCGGGAAATCCAATAAACATCAGATAAACCATGAAAGGAAAAAATAAAAAATGGCTGTACTGGATGATCGGCGGCATCATTGTATTGAGCGCTGTCTGGTACTTTTTTATCCGCGAAAAAGAAGTTAAAATCCAGCTGGAAACGGTAAAGCCTGAAATGGGAGAGATTTCCAATTCCATTACGGCTACGGGTAAGGTTCAGCCTGTGGATACGGTGGCCGTAGGTACTCAGATTTCCGGGATCATTAAAAAAACCTATGTAGATTTTAATTCTACGGTGAAAAAAAGGACAGCTCCTTGCGACCCTTGATCCCGATCTGTTTCAATACCAGACCGAACAAATCAACGCCAATTTACAGAATGCGAAAAGCAACCTGGCCTATAATGAAATCAATTTCAACCGGCAACAGCAGCTTTATAAAGTAGGCGCCATCAGCAAAGCGGATTTTGATGTAGCGACCAACCAGTTCAATGCTGCAAGGGCACAGGTAAATTCCGTAAGCGCACAGCTTTCCACGGCCAGAAAAAATTTATCCTTGACGAATATCTATTCACCGATCGACGGAACGGTTCTGAACCGGAATGTGAGCGAAGGCCAGACCGTAGCCTCCAGTTTCAGTACCCCTACCCTTTTCAGCATTGCGAAAGATTTAACGAAAATGCAGATCCGCGCCTCGGTGGATGAAGCGGATATCGGAAATATCGTAAAAGGCCCGAAAGCTACCTTTACCGTTGATGCCTTTCCGGACGAAACCTTTAACGGAAGCGTATCGGAGGTGCGGCTGCAACCTACCGTTTCCTCCAATGTCGTGAATTATACCACCATCATCAACGCAGATAATTCAAGCTTAAAATTAAAACCCGGAATGACGGCCAACATCACAATTTACACCCAAGTCCTGAAAAACGTTATGAAAATCCCGGTTGCAGCCACCAGCTTCAGACCCGACAGCCTGGTCATGAAAAAATATAAAGTGGATTCACCTTTCGCTAATGGAAAAGGGAAAAGAAAAGGCACCGGGCCGAAAAAAGAAAAATCCGGCGGGGAAAATAAAAGTGAAGCCGCAGGGGTATGGGTAATCGGAAAAGACAGCATCATTACCCGGAAGAGGATCAGAACCGGAATGAACAACGACACGGAAATCCAGGTTATTTCGGGACTTGACAGAAATGACAATATCTTCACAGGATATAAAAATTTATCTAAAAAACCCTCCGGGAATGCCGCTAAAAGCCCTTTTATGCCTCAGCGAAGAGATGGAGGAAGTGGCGGAGGAAACCGTGGCGGCGGTGGCGGACCGAGATAAAAAAGCAATAGTCAACAACAAATCACTATCAATAAAAAAACCACCATGCCGGAAAGTCTGCCTCCTTGGACAGACCGTGGTCGCCAATCTTTTCCCAAATGGTGAAGATCCGGTCGGCAGCATTATCCGGTTCAACAAAGTTCCGATGAAGGTAATCGGCGTCCTTGCGGCGAAAGGCTCCAACGCATTCGGGCAGGATCAGGATGATGTGATTATCGCTCCGTTCAGTACGGTACAGCGAAGATTCCTGGGAATTACCTATGTACAGACGATCTACGCTTCCTCTACCAACGAAAATACTTCCCAGCAGGCCACGGATGAAATTTCGGAAATTTTAAGGAAACAGCATAAGCTTGCTGAAGACGGCAGCAATGACGATTTTTCCGTAAGAACCCAGGCCGAACTGATTTCCATCATGAGTTCAACCAGCCAGCTTTTAACAGTGCTTTTATCGGCGATTGCAGGGATTTCTCTGATTGTCGGAGGAATCGGGATTATGAGCATCATGTATGTTTCCGTTACCGAAAGAACCAAGGAGATTGGCCTGCGAATGTCGATTGGAGCGAGAGGAAAAGACATCCTGTATCAGTTTTTGATTGAAGCGATCATGATCAGCATTACCGGCGGGATCATCGGTGTACTACTGGGTGTTTTAACCTCGAAACTTGTCACGCTTTTCCTTTCGTGGCCGACGTATATTACGGAATCATCCATTATTATTTCATTCATCGTCTGTGCCATCACCGGTGTATTTTTCGGATATTACCCGGCTTTGAAAGCTTCAAAACTGGATCCTATCGAGGCATTGCGGTATGAATAGTTTTCGTAATTTTAAAGAAATTAAGATCAATAAAAAACAAATCGTATGTCGTCAGTACTTTCTCCTGAAGTGTTCGGATTTTTAAAAAAGCTCAGTCAAAATAACAACCGCGAATGGTTTAGCGAACATAAAAACCTGTATGTTGAATCCCAGCAGAACGTCATTGCATTCCTGGAAAGCCTCATTACAAAAATGTCAGGATTCGATGAAGAACTGGCGAAAATCGATGCAAAAAAGGCATTGTTCAGGATTTACCGCGATACCCGGTTTTCCAAAGATAAAATTCCGTACAAAACGAATTTCGGTGCGTCGCTGGGGATGGGAAAGGGAAGTCAGAAAGGTGGCTATTATCTGCACCTGGAGCCAGGCAAATCGTTTATCGCCGGAGGAATTTATATGCCGGAATCATCTGTCTTAAAAGAATTGATAAAAGAGATTTCATTGTATTCTGAAGAGTTTTTAGCTATTATCAACAATAACGATTTTAAAAAGCATTTCCCTGAAATGGATCAGGAAGACAAGCTGAAGAAAATTCCCCAGGGATTTGAAAAAGATGATCCCATGGCCGAATACCTCAAACTGAAAAATTTCATTGTTGTTTATGATCTAAAAGACGAAGAAGTGCTGGATAAAAATGCCGTTAAAAACCTTACCAACATCTTCAAATTGATGAAACCGCTGAACGATTTTCTGAATGCGCCGCTGATGTGAGGGAAATGGTCAATGGTGAATTTTGCTTGGCAAGTCAATTTTTAAAAAGTGAATGGTGAATTTTGTTTCACAAGTGAATTTTGCTCTGCAAATGAATTTTAATAAACATGAATTGACTATTGACTCGAAGAAATTGACCATTTACAAGAAACTGAATTTTGCTGCTGAAGTCAATTTTAAAAGTGAATGGTGAAAGGTGAATTTAATAAGGCTTTTCTGGACACCATGCACACCGAGTTCTTCTTATCCTTGCTGTTTTGAAGTTTCTTAAAGCCGTTTCACTTATCATAAAAACACGGAGGTTTATTGAAAGTATTTGATTTTATCGGGAAGCATGAAGATACAAAAGATTAAAAGTGTGTGATAAAGATGCAAGATTATCTTTAATAGAATTGAATACCACTAATTAATTTTTGGTATTTTTAATTTGAAATTGGTTTTAAAAAACTTTGAAATTGAATACTTTGCAGTTTTTAATTTTTGTAGAAAGCGACCGCATCTATCTTAGTGTAACAATTCCTAATTTTAATATAGATTTTTAGCCCTGCTATTATCAACGGTATAAAAATTTGGCATTGTCAAATCCCTTGTGTCTTTCAACGTTACCTCTGCACCAATTTTCGCGTCTTTGCGCATTCCAAAAGCAATTGAATATCAAAATATAACATCCCGGTAACGGCTTAAAGGATCCTACATTTTCCACTTTACGATAATTAATTAAACCCTGAATTTCAACCAGTTATATTTTAATATTTTTAACAATAGTTTAACATTTTTGCTTATATTTGCGGATTAGTCAAATAGCCCCCCATGTCCCTGTATCAACGAATCGCTGAAAAACTGCAATATATCAGTCCGAACTTTTATAAAGAAAGGTATTTTAAAAGTTTACGCAATCTTACCAAAGAGAATTTTTCTGCCCGGAATGTAGAGCCGGAATTGGTCTGGATCAAGGATTATTTATCTGAAAATGCCGTGATTCTGGACATCGGTGCTAATGTCGGAACCTTTCTCTACCAGCTCGAAAACAGGCTGGATCACCGCTCCATCTATGCTTTTGAACCCAATAAAAAACTGTATCGCCGTCTTAAAAGGCTATTTCCGACAATGCGGGTACTTCCACTGGCACTTTCCGATGAAAATACGACTGCCGAATTTAAAGTTCCGGTCATCAACGGGAAAACGGTAGCCTCCAGAGGAACCCTCAACACGGAGTACAAGGAAAAAGGTGAAGAAAAAAGCTACACCGAAAAGGTAAAAGTGATAAAGCTCGATGACTGGGCAGCAACTGAACATTTCCACAGACTGGATTTCATTAAGATCGATGTTGAGGGCAATGAGATGAAAACCCTCTTCGGAGCCAAAGAAACCATCCGGAAGTTTGCACCGACGCTGATGGTGGAAATGGAACAGAGGCATCATGAAACACCAATCTGGAAAGAGATTTCTGAAGTAGAGTCCTGGGGATACGATGCCCATTATTTAAACAGGAATCATTTTGAGCTTGAGAAATTGACGGAGGAAATCCTTCTGAAAAATACAAGCGATGAAAAAAACAAAACGGAATACATCAACAATATTATTTTTATTCCTAAAAGCCAATAAACATGAGTGTAGTAGCGAGACAGGGATTCAAATATTCGATCATTGGCTATCTAGGTTTTCTGCTGGGAACAGTCTCGGCTATTTTTATTTTTCCAAACGATTTCGAGTTTTACGGCAAGCTGCGGTACAGCATGCAGACCGCGGAAATGCTGGTTCCTTTTGTAGTGTTCGGAATTTCTTATGCCAACGTAAAATTCTTCCACAGTGTGCAGAAAGACGGAAAAAATCAGAATATGCTGTCGCTGTCGCTCCTTACGGTGGTTACTAATTTCCTGATTTTCTGCGGGATATTTTTCGTACTCCCCTATGTATATCCCAAGTTCCTGAAAACACAGGCCTGGAATATCAAAGAAATCATCCTGCCTCTGATTCTGGTGCTCTCGCTCTGTGCGATTTTTAACAAGTATACTTCCAACTATAAACGGATCGTTGTTTCCAATATTTTCGATAATCTTTTTCCTAAAATAGCCAATCTGGGAGCTTTCTGCCTGTTTTTTTACTTTACAATGTCACAGCAGATCGCTCTGTCATTTTTCTTCGGCATTTTTACCCTGATGCTATTCGGGTATATTTATTACACAAATAAGCTGGAAAAGATCAACCTGGATTTTAATACGGAATATTTTAAGAAAGACAATTTCTGGAAGGAGTTTACCAGCTACAGCTTTTTCGGTTTTCTGGGGACTTTCGGGAATTACCTGGCGATCAACAGCTTTATGATCGGCGAATATATGGGGATGGAAGAAAACGGGATTTATTCCACATTGTATGCACTAATTTCCCTGATTTCCATTCCGCAGCTTGGGCTGTTTAATATTTCCGCACCGATCATCAGCCAACATCTGGCTGACGGCGATATGGAAGGGCTTGACCGGTTTCATAAAAAGACTTCTCTTTCGCTGTATTTTCTGGGGGCCATTTTGTTTTCATGCATCATGGTTGGATTTCCTTACCTGACGTATTTTATGCCGAAAAACGGGATGATGCTGCGCGAATATGAACCGGTAGTCTGGATCTGGGGATCGGCTGTTTTAATTGATCTGGCCACAGGATTCAACGGAAATATTATTTCCCTTTCAAAATATTATAAATTCAACATCCTCGTGATGCTTATGCTGGCCGGTCTTACCATTGCACTGAATTTCTATTTCCTGAAAAATACAGACCTGAAGCTGATCGGGATTGCCCTTTCCACCGCTATTTCCCTGACTACTTACAATGTGGTAAAGATTGTTTTTAATTATTTCATGTTTAAGGTTTCGCCGCTGTCGATTGAAATGATTTTCGTTTCCATCATCTGCACACTGGCCATTACCGTAGCGATTGTCCTTCCGAATTTCAGCAATAATTTCATCAACCTTGTGTACAAACCGGCAGTGGTATTGTTACTGATTTTTATCGGGAATTATTTCACCAAGATCTTTCCTATAGAAAATTACCTGAACAGGAATTTCATCAAGAGTATTTTTAAGTTTAAATAAGAATGGGTTAGCAGGCTGGATGAAGAAAGCTGGATGCTGGAAGTTTTTGTATACATATTTGGTTTATTAGGCTAAAGCCAATCATCATACATATTTTTATAGCATGAATAAGCTAAAGCCCATTCCTATTGATATTCATATCTGTTTTTATATAAAACTGACGTTATGTTAAACAGCAATCAGCCCATTTAAAAGTTTTTGAAGTTTTAGCTGAACAGCTTGTCTGCTATAGTCTTTCTGAAAATCAAATGAGGTCTTTTTAAGCATTTCAAACTGACTGATGATATCCTTTTGTTCCGGAACGATAAAGTCCAGTCGAGATTGATAATTTTCAGGAAACACCGCCCATTTTCCGAATTTGATGGCATCCCCGAGGTTGCCCGTCATTTTGGTTGTACCATAGGTTTCTTTCAGGCTGAAAAATGCCGTTTCCTGCTGAATCGGGCACCACAAAACATCGGCTTTCTGCATCCATCCTTCAAAAACCGCAGGAGAAACACGCTCTGAAAAGTACTTCAGTATAATATTCTTCGGTACATTCTGAGATAATTCGTCAAGCTGTTGCAGTTCCCCATCTTTTGCTTTTCCAAGAAAGACAAAGGTTATTTCTTTCTGTATATTTAAATTTTTAACCGTATTAAAAACGTGTTTATAATCCCTTCTCTGCTGGGAAACTCCACCCGGAATCACGACGGTCAGTGCTTTGTTGTCCGGTGCATTAAAAGGTTTTCTGTAAAAAAGAGGCAGGAACCTGAATAGATCAGAGCTTAACGCTTCATCCAGCACCAAAAGATGTTTTGCTTTCCTGTACACTTCGGAAGATTTCAGTAAATCTTCTTTCCACCAGAGTTTTAGCCGATAGATGTTATCTTTTTTGAAGATGCTTTTTATCAGCTTCATTTTGGAAGCTTTGATAAAATTCATGTTGTGTACAATTACCGCTGTATTATATTTTGCCGTGATGCCCAAAAATGTATTGAAATACCGGTGAACGGTTCCGATGATGATCAGATCATAATCTTTTTCCTTCAGCTGATCCCGGATCACAGAGCTGTTGGATAAGAAAATTGATCCTCCATGGTCAACAATCTGATTTCTGATCTTTTTTGAAAAATAATAATCCACCGAAAATGATGGCGATCCTTCCATAATTTCCATAAAAGACTGCGCTATTTCCGCATGGGTATCAATTTCGATGTAGGCTATTTTTTTCACCATGAGTAAGTTTTGGCTAAAGCCGGTTTGAATTTATTTTTGGGAAAGCGAACTAAAACTCCTATTGATGTTTGCCACAATTCAACATGATCACATCTTCAGCCATTTTTTCTTCAGCATATTCCAACGCTGGCTGTTGATGATTTTCTGCTCTTCTTTTGAAATCTTTAACTCCAGTTTTTGGGAACGGCAGCGTTCATATGATCTTATGATCTTTATCAAAAAGGAAACCGATCTGCTTTTCATCGCTTCTTTTGAAGCGGCAATATAGGCTAAAAACGGGTTAAGCCCTAAAAAATAAAAGTATCTCCCGTAATAATCGGCAGGTTTTATGGTATAATCTGCTCCTTTCACCTTGATTAATTTTACATGCAGTTCCGGCAGTACCACTTCTTTCCAGCCTAAGTTCTCCAGCAGGATGGCATCGATATTATCCCAGCCTAACGTTTCCCGAATTCCTTTCATCTGAACGAAGCATTCTTTACGGTACGCCTTCATCGGACCCCGGACATGATGTTTGTTGGAGTTCCCTTCATATACCCACTGCTCATCTTTTTCCACATACAATAAGCCGCCGACCAGTCCGTATTGCGGATTCTTCTGAAAAGAATCTTTAACGGTTTCAAGATAATCTTCTGGTAAAATAATATCGGCATCAAATTTACAGATAATATCAAATTCATCCATGTTCTGACTCTGAAGCCCGTTCTTAAATGCATTAACTACTTTAGAACCCGGCTGATGCAGAGACTTCTGAAGAGAAACCGATGTGAACCGGGAATCTTTATCCGCGTATTTGCTGATGACCTCCTGGGTGCCGTCCGTTGAACCGTCATTCACCACAACGATTTTAAAATCCTTCCAACTCTGATGAAGTAAGGAATCGAGGGTAAACGGAAGGTTATTTTCTTCGTTGTGGGCCGGAATGATGATTAAAAATTTCAAAAATTATTTGGTTTTATATTGTATCTGACTGAAACTAATGATTATTTAACCACAAAAGAGACAAAAGATAATTGTAATGTTTACGCTATTAGATAGTCAAAGTACTCAAAAGAAAAAATCACAGATTTTTAATTATTTTATCCATTCCTTATGTGTACTCATTAATTCCATTAAAAGCATTTAAATCTTTTGCTTCTTTTGGCTCCTCAAACTTCGGTTTGTATTTCATGATAGCATAAAATGATTAAATCTGAAAAATACCTTTCATCAATAATAACTTATCACTTATCACTTATATTATTTATTGTGCGGTTTCAGCATATTTTTAGGATCGAGGATCTCATCCAGCTTTTCCTGAGAGAGAATTCCTTTTTCCAACACCAGGTTGTAGACGCTTTTTCCCGTTTCCAAAGCTTCTTTTGCAATCGCAGTAGAATATTTGTACCCGATGTAAGGGTTCAGCGCCGTTACGATGCCGATGCTGTGCTTCACCATATTCAGGCAGATCTCTTTATTGGCCGTGATGCCTACGATGCACTTTTCACGCAGCGTGTCCAAGGCATTTCCTAAAAAGTGGATGTTTTCCATAATGGCGTGAGAAAGCACGGGCTCCATAACGTTGAGCTGCAACTGTCCGGCCTCTGCCGCAAACGTTACCGTAAGATCGTTTCCGAAAACTTTAAAGCAAACCTGGTTCACCACTTCCGGAATCACAGGATTTACCTTCCCAGGCATGATCGATGATCCCGGCTGCATCGGCGGAAGATTGATCTCCGAAAGCCCGGCTCTCGGCCCTGAAGCCAGCAGCCTCAAATCGTTGCAGATCTTTGATAATTTTACGGCAAGACGCTTCATCGCCGAAGAATAGATTACATACGATCCGGTATCCGGTGTCGCTTCTACTAAATCCGGAGCAGAAACTACCGGAAAGCCCGTAAGCTCTGCTAAATTTTTCGCACAAAGCGTGGCATATCCGACAGGCGCATTAATCCCCGTTCCGATGGCCGTTGCTCCCATATTGACTTCTACGAAAAGACCGGCATTGTTATTCAATTTGGAAATATCTTCTTCCAGCGTTGCGGCAAATGCTTCAAACTCCTGTCCTAAGGTCATCGGAACCGCATCCTGAAGCTGTGTTCTTCCCATTTTAATAACATCCTGAAATTCGCGGCCTTTTTCTCTGAAAGCCTCTACAATTTTTTCCAGCTTTTTAACCAGCGTAGTATTCATCTGCAGCAATCCCATTTTAATGGCTGTAGGATAGGCATCGTTGGTTGACTGGGAAAGGTTGATATGATCATTCGGCGAGCAGAATTCATATTGTCCTTTATTTTTTCCCATTTTTTCAAGGACTCTGTTGGCAATAACCTCATTGGCGTTCATATTTATTGAAGTTCCTGCTCCTCCCTGGATCATATCCACCGGAAACTGGTCGTGCAGTTCGCCGTTAATTAATTCATCACAGACTTCCGCAATAGCAAAGTATAGTTTCTCATCCAGCAGCCCCAGTTCGTAATTGGTCTTTGCCGCGGCCTTTTTTACGAAAGCAAGCCCCCTGATGAATTCAGGATAGGAGGATAAAAGCTGTCCTGAAATTTTAAAATTATCAATTGCCCTTTGGGTCTGTACTCCATAATAAGCATGTACCGGGACATTCAGTTCGCCCAATAAATCGCTTTCTTTTCTAAAATCTTCCATAATTTCTTAGTTAATGTAACAGTTTAAAAATGTAACAATTTAACAATAAAAGCATCGTATAATTCTTCTATTGACAGATTGTCTCATTGGTAAATTGATACACGGTTACATTTATTTTACCGGATATTTCTGGTTTAACGCCTGTAGGATGGAATACGTCTCCGCATCCATGATTCCGTCATAATTCTGCGGGCGGAAATGGTACTGGAAGGCTTCAATTGTTTTTTTCGTCGCATCGTCCCATTTCGCACTCAGATCCAATGCATAACCAAATTTCTGTAATTGCGTCTGTACATTCATGATAAAGGCCGCATCATTATAGGTTGCCTGAAAATCAGTAGAAGTTGCCAGGTCATAATACCCCTGTTTGATGGCATCATCGTACCACATTCCGATCTGGTATTCGTCATACAGTCTTTTCCACGGAAATAAAGGTCCGGGATCCTGCTTTCTGGTAGGAGCAATATCCGAATGGGCCAGGATATTTGTTGCCGGAATATTATATCTTGCCACAATATCTTTCACCAATGCGGCTACCTTCTTTACCTGTGCCTCATCAAACGGCATAAAAACCCTTTTTCCTGAAGCATCGGTCGTGAAACCTGCATTTACAATTTCGATTCCGATAGAGTTATCGTTCAGATTACGGTCGTTTCTCCAGGCACTTACTCCGGCGTGATAGGCACGTTTGTTTTCGTCCACCAGCTGATAAATTTCGTTATCCCCGGTATTGTTCACCAGGTAATGCGCACTCACCGACTGTTGGGAAAGCACCGTAATGGATTTATCATCCGGCAGAGCGGTGTAATGCAGGATCAGGTACCGCTGTCTGAAATTCTGTGCAATGGCCGGGAAATAGGTTTTCACCACTTTGTATCCTGCCGGCTTTGCAGAGACGATGGAACCGTAGCTTGCAGTATTGTCGTTTTTGGTAATATCAGCGATATTGGTCATGAAAAATTCCACACCGTGATCGGTAGTAATTTTCGGTTTAGGCTTATCTGCAGGAGTTGTTTTTCCGGCCGTTTTTGCCTGTACCACAGGTGTTCTCGGGATATACTGTTTATTTTTCGCATTCTGCCGGGAAGTACAGGAAAAAACAAGGGTGCTTAATCCGATGATATATAATGTATTACGCATAAGTTTAATTTTTTTGCCGTTTATTACCTCAAAAATACGGAAATTTTTCTTGAAAAATATTTGGTAAATAAAGAAATCTGTTCTATATTTGCACTCGCAATAACGGAGTAACGATCATTAAAAAACAAAGATAAACAGGAGGGTTGCCGGAGTGGTTAACGGAGCAGTTTGCTAAACTGTCGACGCGAAAGTGTCGCAAGGGTTCGAATCCCTTACCCTCCGCTTTCTTATATATCTTTTCGGGGCGTAGCGTAGTCCGGTCATCGCGCCTGGTTTGGGACCAGGAGGTCGCAGGTTCGAATCCTGCCGCCCCGACTTTTTTAAACGCGCTTAATTACTTACTAAGCGGGAATCAACTTTATAATGGGTGCGTAGCTCAGCTGGATAGAGCATCTGCCTTCTAAGCAGACGGTCAAAGGTTCGAATCCTTTCGCGCTCACAAAACCTTGCAACTTTGTTGTGAGGTTTTTTTGTTTTATATTATCTCTATGTGCTATTGTTATATTCTTTTTTCTGAATCTTTAAACAAATATTATGTCGGGCATTCCTGTGAAAATTTACAGGAAAGATTGCGAAAGCATATTTCTGATCATAAAGGATTTACTTCCAAAACTAAAGACTGGATCATTATCTATTATGAACTTTTCAATTCAAAATCCGAAGCATACGAGAGAGAACGAGAAATAAAAGCTTGGAAAAGCAGTTCTAAGATCAAAAAATTATTCAATAATTCAGCTGAATAAGAGCATCCCGATCGCAATCGGGACGGTCAAAGGTTCGAATCCTTTCGCGCTCACAAAACCTTGCAACTTTGTTGTGAGGTTTTTTTGTTTTATATTATCTCTATGTGCTATTGTTATATTCTTTTTTCTGAATCTTTAAACAAATATTATGTCGGGCATTCCTGTGAAAATTTACAGGAAAGATTGCGAAAGCATATTTCTGATCATAAAGGATTTACTTCCAAAACTAAAGACTGGATCATTATCTATTATGAACTTTTCAATTCAAAATCCGAAGCATACGAGAGAGAACGAGAAATAAAAGCTTGGAAAAGCAGTTCTAAGATCAAAAAATTATTCAATAATTCAGCTGAATAAGAGCATCCCGATCGCAATCGGGACGGTCAAAGGTTCGAATCCTTTCGCGCTCACAAAACCTTGCAACTTTGTTGTGAGGTTTTTTTGTTTTATATTATCTCTATGTGCTATTGTTATATTCGGATCAAGCATAAAAGTTGGGGACTAAACAAAAATGTTTAATTCAATCTGAAAAAAGGAGCAGATCATGTGCAAAAAGCCATGAGATAATAGTTTTTCCCCAACGGGGCTATTAAAATCAATGCTCTTGTCTGTATTCCATTAAAGGCAATCCCTATTTAAAGTTCCTTACTACTCCCTACTTTTTTCTCTTTAAATAAAATACCGAAAACAAATTAAATGCCCCAAATTTATATTCAATTACAGTTTTGAAATCCTTTGATTTTGAATAAAAAATCAAAAGGGTGATAACTGACAATTACTTTCAAACATTTTTTACGATTCGTAATGTAAATCGTTTTGTTCTGAAAAAGATAAAAATAGTCCTTTCTCACACGAAAGCTGCATTCATCAACATTCATTGTGATCAGTTCTCTTTTTAAATTTTCACCGATATTTTCGATTCCATATTTATAAAAATTTTTGTTGGATGTCTTTTCTAAATCCCGGGTGTTATCAACTTTCAGGCATTGGAAAACATGATTTAATTTATATTCAATATAAAAGTTGATACCAAAAGAAGCGGTAAGGCATCCCAAAACCCACCTGTAAATGTTATTTTTTATCATTAGAAATATAAAAGCAATTCAATCTTTGTATATCAGAATTTACATCAATCCCGCCCTGACGGCCTTCATAATAAGCTCAGCCAAATTCTTTACCTCAAATTTCCGGATCAGGTTCCGGCGGTGGGTATCTACCGTAAGGGAACTCAGAAATAATTCTTCTCCGATCATCCGACTTGTTTTTCCTTCCGCCAAAAGGGCCAGGATTTGTTTTTCGCGGCGGGTAAGCTTGAGATTATTTTCATATCCGTTCCTGGAGGGACGGCTGATCATTTCGATCACCTCACGGCTGTAGCAGATGTTTCCTTCCAACGCACCTGCAATACAGTCCCTCAGCTCATGAAGCGAACTGTTTTTTAAGAGGTAGCCGCTCGCGCCGTTCTGTATCGCCTGCAGAATAATACTGCGTTCCGTATGATTGCTGAGGATGAGTACAATAGTGCTTTCGGATATTTCTTTAATTGCAAGACAAAGATCTATTCCACTGATATCCGGCAGGCTGATATCCAACAGAACAAGGTCGACACGATGGTTTTTTAAAAATCCGAGCAGCTCTGTGCCATTGCAGAATCCTTCGAGAATTTCCAGATTGACCTCATGAGAAAGAAGGTTTTTAAGCCCTTCAATCACAATGGGATGATCATCAACAATTACGGTACGTAATTTATCCATCTGTAACAGTATTAAGTTCAATATTAACCGTTGTTCCCTCGCCGGGCGAAGAAACGATTTCGAGCTGCCCCTTCAGGTAAGCAATCCGGTTTTTCAGGTTTTCGAGACCCATTCCTTTGGTGTTCTTAAACGCGGAAGGATCATATCCGGCTCCGTCATCCTCAAAAGTAATAAAAATAACAGATTCGTTCTGGCTGCACTGCACCAGAATCCGGGCAGCATCCGCATGGCGTATGGCATTGGAAACGAGTTCCTGGATGATGCGGTAAATATTCAGCTGTACATTCAGAGGAATATCCTTCCTGATATCAAAAAATTCACAGGAAATTTCCAGCCCGTTCCGCATATAAAATTCGCAAAGGTCTTTGAGAGCGGTTTCCAGTCCGAATTTCAAAAGGGTTTCGGGAACCATATTCCGGGCAATGCGCCGGAGCTCAGTGACAGCAGAATCTAGCTGGTCTACAGTTTTCCTGAAGCGTTTATTTTCCTCTATTTCAGATTGATCTTCAGCCCATGAAGAAAGGCTGATCTTTACGCCGGCGAGCATTCCGCCCAATCCGTCATGCAGGTCACGGGCTACGCGTTCACGTTCACGCTCTTCTCCATCCAGCATGGCTTTGGTAACTTTCAGCTGCTGTTTTCTTTCCAATTCCTCGAGCTGCTGCCGGTAATTGATTTCTTTCTGTTCGGCAAGTTTTCGCTTGCTGCGGGCATTCACAATGGCAAAACCGAGTATGGCAAACAGCAGGAGACATCCGATGGCCAAAATCCCGCTGTACAGCCGTTCGTTTTTCGAATTCAGCGCGGCCTGGCGGTTCTGCGACTGAAGGTTCGCAATTTTCCGCCTGTTCTCCGCCGTACGGTATCTGGTTTCAAGCTCATTGATCTTCAACCGGCTTTCACCGGAATTGATACTGTCGTTTAATTTTTTCTGCACATCCAGCCAGGAATAAGCGGACCGGTAATCTTTCAGGGCGGCATTTGTTTTGGCAAGTTCACCGTAGATCATGGCTTTATCGATAGAATTACGCATCAGTGTCCGATCTTTAACGATATCCATGAGGATATGACGTGCATTCTGAAAATCTTTCTGACGGCTGTAAATATCATATTTCCGGAACAATAGCTGCTGAACCATCTGTTCCTGATGGTACTTTTCTGCCATGACAATTCCCATACCTGCACTTACCAAAGCTTTATCCAAAGCATTAACCGTTGTATAATATAAAGTTTCATTATAATAATAAAGGGTATTGTTCACCGAATCCGGATATGGTTCCAACAGTTTTTTTGCCTTGTGAAGCAGGTACAGCGCTTTTTCGCTCTGCTCTGTATAACAGCAGACACTTACCCCGTTTAGATAAGCAAATAACATCGCACTCGACTTCGGAGCTGCCTTTTCAAGAATGGAGACCGCTTTCCGATTATACATCAGGGATTTGGAAAACTGGGCATTATTCATGAGTATAGTCGCAAGCTGGGTATAATAATGACCGACCATTACGGGATTACGGGCACGCTCTGCATACGGAATGGCTTTTTCCAGCGTGATTTTGGTAATGAAGTCATATCCTTTCGCATCTTTATTCATCAGTGCGTAATTGTACCATGCAGCGGCCAGCTTTTCATAAGCTCTTTTATCACGGAAAGGAGTCAGTTTACGTATTGCCTCCTTAAACGCTGCCGAGGCTTTTCCCGGATCTGAATTAAAATAGTACTGCCCTTCATAAAAAGGAATCACCGCCTGTTCATAAGAGGATCTTCCGGCCAGCTTTTTTCCTGCAGCCAGATGGATTTTGCTTTTAAGGGCATCTTTAAATTTCCAGTAATCCACCAGCGTAAAATGTGCTTCAGCTTTTACGGTATCAGCGGCCCGATCCGACAATAAAACTTGTTCCAGGCTGTCGACATATCTTTTTTCATCCAGCGGAATCTGCTGCTGCGCAGACAACCCAAAAGGCAAGCAAAGGCAGATCAGAAGCCGATAATAATTTATCATTCTTTTTTTAGTACTTCTCAGCATGTGAGCATGTTTATATTTAAGAGTAATTCCTGAGCAGATGAAGATCTTAATTTTGCTCATCAATTTACATTTGGTAATAGGTTAAACGCTTAAAGTTCATTTTAAATTTTACTTTGATTTTATTTATTAACATTTTTCTTTTACTTCATTCAAATCCTGTGGGCATTTTATACCGGGATTACCGTTCATTACTGGTTTTATCTACAATGTAAAGATGCAGCAAAAATTATTATTATCCCTCATTTTCATGGTTTTCGGCTAAAAACTACTCAAAAACCAGTAGAAAAAAATTACATATAAACGGGTATTTTATGTCGTTTTTCAACCGCTTAATTTTGTGTAAACCTAATCCAAATACGCAAAAGTATGAATGTATTTTTTTTAACCGGCAGGGTATCCAGAATCTTTTTCCTGCTGATCTTATTATGCATGGGATTATCTTCCTGTTCAAATAATGACGAAGTTTCGGATCATTCCGAGGACTATTATTTCAGAGCCTCTTTAGACAACAGAAAGGTAGATTTTCATTCCGTAATATTTCAGGGTGGCGGAAATGATAACCGCTGGGAGCATATCGTTATCGGAGGGAATGAAAAATCTTCTCCTACCGATGGCAGCCTTCCTTCACCTTCGCTCGATTTCGAAATATGGAAACAGGGCGGTGATATCAAAGCGGGTACATATGCCACTCCGGAAGAACAGGGAATGATTGCACGCTACGCCGTACAAACCAATAACGGAACCTTACTCTACAATACCTCCACCGCTAATGATGTTTTTACGGTTCATATAGAAGCAATCAGTAAAGACGGCATTAAAGGAACTTTTTCAGGAAAAGTAAGATCCATGGAAGGCAATGTGATCAATATTACAGAAGGATCTTTCAATCTTCCCTATGATAAAATGATCAATCCTTAATAAAAACACCATCACATGAAAAAGATATTTTTAATCCTGCTCACCGCCGCAGGTACCGCCGCTCCACTGACTGCGCAATATAAAGAACCGGAGAAAAAAGATAAGAAAGAGGTTTTTTATCCTCAAGCCGTTTTCGATTCCCTTGAAGCTAAGAAAATGTTGGCCAGGGGCAAATCCACTATAAAAGGAATAGCATTTACGAAAACCCGAAACAATATGGGCATCAAGGCGGGAAACCGCATTTACGCCAATCAGATCAAAGTGGTACTGCTTCCGGTAACGCCTTATTTTAATGCATGGTACCAGCTACGAAAGGAAAAAGAGAATGCAAGGAAAAGACGGTATGTCTATCTTTCGGACAATGCTTACCGATACCGGCTGGAAGCGGTTACCAACAGCGACGGAGAGTTTACTTTTCCGGAAATGAAACCGGGAAAATATTTTCTGCAGGGTTTCCTTCCCTACACCAAAAACGGCTACTACCATGAATACACCGGTGCAGGATACAACAGCTACGGAGGCCGTACCAATTATTACGAGCTCAAACAGTATGCTGTTAACCATGAAGACCGGATTGAAGAGTTTGTTGAAGTAAAAGCAGACGGAGAAGTCGTAAAAGTACGGCTGCATTAAAAGTTGTCTATCATTTCTTTCTCAATATTTTTTTTGCCGGTTGCGCAGATCTTACAGTCTGGATACCAACTGAAATCTGCGTAACAGGCAAACCTATCCATTCCACCAAACCATCACTACATATATTTTAGTTACACCTCCAACACCAAATCACATTTATTTATGCTACATCCGAAGTTTCAGATCCGTATCCTGTGTTTACCGCTTATACTTTTACCACTGCAATCCCAGGCACAGCTGAAAGAATTGTGGAATAAAGCAAAGGAAAAAACAGAGAAAACCGTTGATCAGCTGATTACCAAAAAGAACAGCCAACGCGTTGAAGAAATCCGGGTCTCCGAAAATTTCATTACGGGAAATATTCCGGTTTTTTCAGAAGATTTTTCGGCTTACAAAGCGGGCTCCTCCATTTCTTCGATAAAGAGCAACGGACTGGCCGCCGTAAGCATACTGAAAGGATATCCGGGAAAATGGATGCCGCTTGAAGATAAAGCGACATATAAACTTTCAAAAGCCTTATCTTATCCTGATCATTTTACGGTAACGTTTGACCTGCTTGCAACAGGGGATCAGATAAAAGATATTGCCCCGCTGTCTTTTGGCTTTGCGCCGGACAACAGCACGAAGGAATACATGGGGATTTCCGGCACCTACGTAGAGCTGCAGTATTATGACAGCAATATGGTGAATACCGGAAGCAAAAATCCTGAAAAATATGCCAATCATACGTTTGATCTTGAACCCTATCTCAATAAAATCCTGCATATAAGTCTTGAAGTAGAAGGAGAAAGGATGACGGTTTACCTCGGCAACCGGAAATTAGCGGACGGAATATTCTTTGCTCCTTCGGCAGCTAAAAATTTTTACCTGTCTGCTCCCTGGGAATACCATAACGGTGCAAAGGTATTTCTGGGAAATATTAAGATCTCAGGTTTCGGTAAGTAAATTCCAGACGATTTGTCTATACTCTGAAAAGGACAAAATAATGAAAGTCATGAAACGAGTCCGTTTTCGCCCTGCTTGTGCTGATTATATCTCAAGAAATCTCAGGCATTCCTTTTTCTTAATATAATGGTAATGAATCAGGTAAAGCCGTTAAAATAATACTGTGAAAATATTATCTAAAATTTACCCTAAAATTATTTTCATAATTCAAAAAAACATTATACATTTGCAACCACAAAAAACAAGGTAATCTTCCTTGTTTCGATGACCTCAATCGGGGCGTAGCGTAGTCCGGTCATCGCGCCTGGTTTGGGACCAGGAGGTCGCAGGTTCGAATCCTGCCGCCCCGACTTCAAAAACACTTTAGGGTGCGTAGCTCAGCTGGATAGAGCATCTGCCTTCTAAGCAGACGGTCAAAGGTTCGAATCCTTTCGCGCTCACAAAACCTTGCAACTTTGTTGTGAGGTTTTTTTGTTGTAGGCAGAATGATTCAGCTGGATAGAGCATCGCGATTTCAACCGGAACGTTTAAAAATTCGAAATCGGAGATTCTGTGAAATCAAAGCAACTTCTGTTTCGAAATTCTCATTTTTTAATGGTTTTAAAATATCCGGTTTTTAGAATCAGTATAAGGACAGGACCAGTTTTTAAATCAATAAATTCAGTAGATAATAAACGTAACGGGCCTTTGAAACCCGTTAGGTTTGTGGCCGTCAATCTATATTTTTTTACTGATATTTTATATATTTATCGACTCTGCAGCAATTCGGCTTCAATAAATTGCAAAGCATCTTCATATTCGTTATCGGACCAATAACCAATTTCAATCTGTTTGTTTTCATTCCATAATATTATTTTTTCACGTAACGGATCAAGCTGAATACAAAATGAACTTTGACCATTATAGTATACGGCATAACTGTCTTCTGTCTGGATATTTATCCGTTGGTAATACTGAAAATCTTTGAAAACATCAGGCAACCGTTGTTCGATCTGTCTGTAAAGGTCTTTCCCGAAACCTGAATAACGCCTGTCAACTGCTTCAGGATTTTCAGGAACAAAATCTTCCATTATTCCCAGCATAGAATTTTTCATATTTATGACTTCGTTTTTCTTAATCCGGGCAAAAGATCAGTTCTTACATCATGTTTAATTTGGCATACATTTCCAGGCTGATGAATTTGCCGTCTTTCAGTTCACAGTCTCTCATGATGCCTTCTAGCTCAAAACCCAGGCGGGCCATTACTTTCTTGCTGTTGTTGTTTTCCGTTTCTACGACGGCTTCGATCCGATGGAGCGACATTTCCCGGAAGGCATAGTCACAGGCAGCCTTTCCTGCCTCTACGATGATTCCAGCACCCCAATATTCAGGCAGCAGCCAGTAGCCCATTTCGATTTTCCTGTGCTCTTTGCTCCGATTATTGAATCCGAGCCCGCCTAGAAAAGTTTGATCATATTTATTGCAGACCGCCCACCAGATTCCTTTTTCTTCTTTTTCGATCAAGGCAAACCAGTCCATCTGTTCCTGGGTAGCTTCCAGGCTTTCATAGCTTACCCCGTAATGTCTGATAACCTCCGGATGTGACAGTCCTCTGTATACGGATTCAATATCATCCTGTTGAAATCTCCGCAGCAGCAGTCTTTCGGTAGTTAAAACCGGGAAAAGATCTACATGGCCTTGGTTCATATTGTTTTTCATTAGTCTGTTTTCAAATTAACAGGTTTATTTCAGCCGGTAAACCGTACCGTCCCAAAGGTAAGTTTTTGAAGCTTTTTTCTTTTTCTCGCGGTCTTTTTCATCTTTTTCCATTTCCTCCATTTTAAAGATGAACGCATTGGGAATTCCGCCTTTATCGTTAGGAAAAACAAATTCTTCGTGATGGTAGTATACATCCGCATCACCTACGCCCATCAGCTGAGGCAGGGCAACGAGTTTTTTACCGGTACATAAAATATACTGATCATACCCGGGTATTCCGCAGGCTTCTCCGGAGATAGCGGCCTTTAAGGTAAATTCCACATTTTTGAGTTTGTGGTTGCTTTCCACCGTAAAAGTTCCGTAGCTCAGACTTTCTCCTGAGCCCGTTTCAAAGGAAACTTCATCGATCAGGGTATTGCCTTCCATCATCTTGACTGCAGCGATGTTTTGCTGAATGGTCTCAGCAGGAAACTGCGGATCTTTTTTGGAAATGGTCTTTGTAAGACCCAGCAGGAAGTCATAGCCGTTTTTACTCAGGTAACCTGTACAGAGGTTCCCACCCCAGATATAACCTTCGGAATTCCGGCCGTTTTTATCGTAAGAAATTTTGTACCAGCTGGCCACCCTCTCGCCCAGCTTCAGGACCTTTTCTTCTTTTTTGAGGATCAAAACCTGTTGATTGGGCTGCAGAGAATCCAGGATCTGTGCATTTACTTCAGGAGCCTGCCGGATCCTTGCACAGGTGGTAAATATTTTCTGCGGTTTATTTTGATCGAAATTAAAAATTCCGTCGGCATACATTTCTTCCTGCGCAAACACGAATTGAACGATAAGCAGAAATAAAGCGGTAAAAAAGGTTTTCATATTAATATTTTGTTGGTGGTGTTTATTTTTCGAGAAGCAGGCTCACCCACTCTTCCCGCTGCAGTTTTCTGGTAAGCTCAAGCCCGTTTTCTTTACAGACTTCAAGAATATCGTCCACATCAAAAAAACACAGTCCGGAAAGCAAAAGTTTCCCTCCGTCGTTCAGTACGGTCACATAGGTCGGAATATCTGAGATCAGGATATTTCGGTTGATATTGGCCAGAATGATATCGTAATGTTCCTTTCCTAAGTTTTCAGCGGTTCCTAATTCGATGTCCAGCTCTACGTTGTTCCGGGCAGCATTCTCTTTTGAATTTTCTACGGACCATTCGTCGATGTCGATGGCTTTCGTTTCTCCGGCTCCGTTCTGCTTGGCGTAAATGGCCAGCACGGAAGTTCCGCACCCCATATCCAGCACTTTTTTATCCTGGAAATCAATATCCATCATCTGCTGGATCATCAGGTGGGTGGTTGGGTGGTGCCCCGTTCCGAATGACATTTTCGGCTGGATCACAATTTCATGCATTCCCGGAACCGACTCGTGGAATTCAGCACGGATCAGCACTTTATCGTCGATATTGATCGGCTCGAAGTTCTTTTCCCACTCTTCATTCCAGTTGATGTTGGGCATTTCTTTGAAGGTATATTCGATTTTTACTTCTTCGTTTTCAAAAAGCGGCAAGACCTTCAGTTGCTCTTCATTAAAAAGGTCTTTCTGAATATATCCTAAAATTCCCTCCAGCTCTTCAGTGAAACTGTCGAAACCGATTTGGATCAGTTCGGCCATCAATATTTCGTTCCACGGCTGAAGCGGTGTAATTCTGAAATCGAATTCTAAATAATTTTGCATGTGAATAATTTGCTGCAAAAATAAATATTTAAAAATTGAATTTTTAAGATTACGGGTTTAAATTGCAGATTGACGTTTTTGAAGGTCTGTAGAAATGAAGTAAGCCGGAGAAGAACTTTAACACATAAGACACATGAGATTGAAGAGATTCTTATTGCGCATACTTTAGAGCACATTAGATTAAAAAAATCTCTGATTTTTTTAATCTATACAATTGCTCGGTGGCTGAGCGGAGTCTAAGCCACGCCTCATTTATGCAGATCTGTTTAAAATGAACGGAAATTTAACCACAAAAGAGGCAAAAGACATTTATACTTGTATAAAGAAGATGAATGATTCATGCTGAAGAAAGCGCACAAAAGTTTTAAAAAATCTTTGATTTTTTCTGCTGACATGATGAACAATTGAAGTATTTAAACCTTTGATTTAGTTCATTATAACACATCCAACACACAAAAAAATCCGTGAAAATCTGTGTCCATCTGTAGTTACATTTAACAAAAAAAACGGGCCGGAGCCCGCTTAAGATATGCAATCAGGTTCTTAAGATAAAACTTTGAACCTGAAACTTTGAACTTTAAACCGATTACGGGTTCGTTGAAAAAATAGAGCCGTTGGCGATCAAAGCGCGTCTGTTCATTTTCAGAATGTCTCTTACCCATTCGGCAAAATCTTCCGGCTGAAGAACTTTCTCAGGATTTCCGTCTGTTAATCCGCCCTGGATGCTCATATCGGAAGCGATGGTGCTCGGTGTTAAGGTAATAACACGGATGTTCTGTTTTCTCCATTCCGCCATCATCGACTGTGATAAAGAAACTACCGCTGCTTTGGATGCGGCATAGGCCGACATGTTCGGACCGCCTTTTAGACCGGCTGTTGAGGCCACGTTTACGATATCACCTTCCCCTTTTGATTTCATGAAAGGATATACCGCTTTGGCCGCATAATAAACTCCGAAAAGATTGGTTTTGATGACCTGTTCCCATGTTTCGGAAGGCATTTCTTCGATGGATCCGAAATCGCCGATCCCCGCATTATTGATCAGGATATCCACACCGCCCAGCTGCTCAGCTGCCAATTCGATTCCCGCTTTTACCTGGATTTCATTATCTACGGAGAAGACCGCATAGGTTGCATTGACTCCAAATTTTTTGATCTCTTCAACGGTCATTTTAAGGTTTTCCTCATTTCTTCCCGTGATGGCTACGTTTACGCCTTCAGCAGCTAATGCTAAAGCCACCGCTTTTCCCAGTCCTCTTCCGCCTCCGGTAACGATGGCATTTTTTCCGTCTATATTCATTTTTTAGAATTTTTTATTCGTACGGCAAATTTACGAAAGATGATTTGGAAATACAGGTACCGGACGATATTGTGATGATTGATATAATAAATTTTTAAGATTTAGATTTAGGTATAGGTTAAAATTAAAACCGACTCAATAGGAGCCGGTTCCGTTGAAAGTATAGTAATAAATGAAAATTAAGGAATAAGGATCTGGTTCTGCACCTCAAATTCATCCATCGCGGAGAACTGGTTTCCATACATATCGGTTGCTCTTACCTCAACTTTATGCTTTCCTAAAGAAAGTTTTTTCGGAAATTCGCCTGTCCAGATGTGCTTTGAACTTTCCGGGTTGGAAGGCCTTCTGCCGGTCAGCATATTTTGCGCGGTATCCCATTTATAAACCGAAAGGGCAAAATTCGGGTCCACTGTTTCATCATACTGCATTTCTTCCCATTTGTCGCCATCGATTCGGTATTCCACCTTGTCTTTTTTGCTTCCCATAAAGAAGTTCGCCAGCACTTTGGCAGAGGTTTTTGAAGGGAAAGGAACCACCTTCGGAACGTATAGATTAATCTGGTAATCTTCCGGTTTTCCGGCGGTTTTGTATTTCACTTTATAACCGTTATCGCTGAAGCTGATGAAAGAATATCCTTTGGTGGTACCGTCTCTCATAGTAGAGGTCGGAAGCCCCATATCATCGGAGGTTCCGGACCACCAGTCGCCGCAGGTTGTCCCGACGTTGTATTCATGAAGGTCTTTGAAACCGTTCCAGCCCGCTTCTTTGCCATAAAACAGCTGCTGCTGGATGTGGGTGTGTGCCGATAAAAGCAAAGCATTTTTAAAAGGCGCCAGGTTATCGAACAGTTTCTGACGGTCTGAATTCCTGAAGTTATCTTCATTCTTATGCTCCAATGGAATATGGAAAGAAACGACGATCAGTTTGTTTTTATCCACCAGTTTCAGGTCGTTCTCGATAAACTGCAGCTGGTCTTCGCGGAAGCCTCCCCAATAGCCTTTTCCGTCACGTGGGTCCGGGTACAGGATGTCATCCAGCACCATGAAGTGGACATTTCCGTAATTGAAAGAATAGTTGGCCGGACCGAAATTGGATTCAAACGTCTCGTCGGAAAGCATATCTTCTTTTGCATCATAATTCATGTCGTGGTTTCCCATCACATTGTACCAAGGAAGCCCGACCTCTTTCATGACATCGGCGTAAGGTTTCTGAAGGCTCAGATTGTCCCCTACCAGATCTCCGAGGCTAATTCCCAGCACCGCGTTTTTCTTGGTATTTTTCACTTCATTAATGATGGCTCTTTTAAAATAATCCAGTTGTTTCTCAGTGTAAGGCTGCGGGTCCCCGAATACCAGGATATCAAAATTCTTGCTTTCGTTCTGCCTGTTCAGGGCAAAATTGATTTCTTTCGGAAGTTCCCCGGTTGGTGCGGAACCTTTGTATTTAAAATCAGCCGGTGAGCCTTTCGGTTTGTACTGGTAGTAGTATTGCGGAAGATTGTTTGCATTTACCGGTGTCATATATCCGGAAGGCTTGATGACAAAGATCGTCTGCCCATCCTGAACCGGCAGGCTGTACCTTCCGTTTTTATCGGTAAGTACGACCTGAGCGCCGTTGGAAACCGCTACGCCTTCGATTCCCTTTTCCCGGTTTTCTTTCTTCTGGTTTTTATTCCCGTCTTCATATACATATCCAGAAACGGAGGCCTGAGAGAATGCCATGGCTGAAATCAGCATGCATGGCATTAAAAATTTTATGTTCATTATTTTATTCTGTTGAATTATTTACTTTAAATATCTGTTGCTTGGCACATGGCTTTCGGAACCCGGAATTCACCAAGTTTTTTTTTGACTGCAACACTGTTTTTAATTTTCACAAAGCCGTTCTACTTATAAGAGAACACAAAGGTTGTTATTGGCAAATCTTTAGATAATCAGCTTTTGAACAATTGAGTTTTTACGCTTTGATTATTTATTCCACCAAACTTTTACGTTGATATTGTCGCCGCCCATCTGCTGTACGGCTGCCTGGTAATTGGAGGTATTTAAAACTCTTGGGTTTGGTGGGTACATCAATCTTGACGGCATGATTCCGTTATTCAGCAATCCCCCGTTGTTCGGAAGTACCGGGAATCCGGTCCTCCTTTTTTCAAACCACTGCTGCTGGTCTACGAAAAACAGGGCGACGTATTTCTGCAGCATGATCCTTTCCAGAGTTCCGTTGTAAGCCACTTTAGGATTGGAGAAATAATTGGAAGGCATTGTAGAACCCCATTGTTCAATGGTTGCTTTTACCCCGTTCTCATAAAAGGTTTGTGCATTTCCTGAAATAATCCCTTTAAAAGCCAGCTCCGACAGAATAAACTGCAATTCCGCATAAGGATATACCAGAATGTTCAGCGGCGCTTTGGCCAGGTTCTGGTTCATGTTGGAAGGCTGATAATCGAAGACCATTCCGTAGGCATATCCTGAGGGAGCGCCTTTATAACCGATATTCGATCCCTGAAGGTTTTTGGCCTGGCTGAAAAACAAAGCCATTCTCGGATCATTATTTCCTTTCAAAGTTTCAACAAAAAATTCTGAAGCGGCACGCCCGGTGGTAAAATCCTGCGGCCTTGCGATCGGCGGCATCAGCGGAGCCACTCCGGTAATATTCAGTTTTGCCGTTTCCGAATTGCTCTGGAATACAGGATAAACGGTAGGGTTATTCACGATTTCCTGGATTCTTTCATATACATTCACTTCACCGTTTTTTGCCATGATCCTTGTAAGAAGCCTTAAGCTGAGAGAATTACAGAATTTTTTCCAGCTCGTTATTCCGTTGACGTCATTGTTTGCATTGTAGAACAGATCGGGTCCCGTTAAGGTTTTTGTGGTAACGAAAAGAGAATTTGCTCTTTTAAGATCATCCAGCATCTGGATGTAGATGTTTTTCTGCTGATCGAATTTCGGCTGGCTGATTCCTTCATCCAGTCTCGACGCTTCGGTAAAAGGTACGTCTCCGTAGGTATCGGTGAGGTTGGAATAGGCCCAGGCATTCAGGACCAAAGCAATGGCTTCATAATTTTTATCGTTGCTGCTTACTGCAGATTTTTTCATTTCATAAATCTGCTTGGCCCATTTGTAGCTGTTGTTCCAATAGCCGGCTCCCGTATTTTCAGTAATATTGTACCGGCTCAGGGTATTTCCTTCGTTGGGAAAATCCAGGGAAACCTGCATGATATCGAAGGTAAAATCATTCGCTCTCGAATATCCTATGGAAGCCAGGTTATATTGCAACGGCGCCAGAAAGCTGGATACTTCAGGCTCGTAGATCTTGCTGTCGTCTATATTTATTTCATCAGAAGTTCTGTCGCAGGAAGCGGCTGTAACTGCCAGGCCTGCCAGAAGCATATATTTAACTATTGTTTTTTTCATGTCTTAAGATTTAAAATTTTACATTAAGCTGGAAACCGATCGTACGTGATGCCGGCAATTGCCCCATTTCCACACCCGGCGTGATGGTGGCATTGTCCAAAGTAGCTGCTTCAGGATCAAAAAGCGGGAATTTGGTCCACATCCAGAGATTCTTCCCGAAAAGCGCCAGGGTTAAGTCTGTAATTTTTAACGGCCCCGTCACCGATTTCGGAAACGAATAGGCAATTCTGGCATCTCTCAGTTTAATAAAGGAAGTATCGAATGTATTGGTTTCTACGTTGGCCCTTCTGTAATAGTCGGCATAGTAACTGGATACCAGGATTCCTTTTGTATTCGGCACATACGAACCGTCGGCATTCTGTACAACGCCCTGCCCGACAATCATCCCTCCGGGGTTGTCTCTTCCTTCCAGTGTATGAGCGAGCTTGCCCTGTTCGGACATTTTGTGGTGCGACTGAGAATAAGCCATTCCTTTGTACTGTCCGTCGAAGGAAAAGCTTATGGAAATATTTTTATACCTGAACTCGTTCTGGATTCCGGCCCTCCACTTCGGATAGGCATTTCCAATTTTTTTCATCTGCGCCGGCTTTGCCGTCAATCCGTCGCTTCCGTATACGACCTGTCCGTCCGGAGCGTACATCAGCCCGTATCCATAAAGATCTCCGAGTGATCCTCCTACGACTGCATTGTAGTATACCACTCCCCCGACACTTGCGTAAGTGTAGGGCTGCCCGCTGAATTCTTCAGGGAGGGATAAGATTTTGTTCCTGTTCATCGACCAGTTTGCCGATACATTCCACATGAAGTTTTTATTTTTTATAGGATAGGCGTTCATCATCATTTCGATCCCCCGGTTCCTGATTTCTCCTGAATTGATTACCCGTTGGGTATATCCCGTTTCCCAAAGCACCGGAACGTTTCTGATGATCTGGTCTACCGAGTTACTCTGGTAAGCAGTAATATTATAGGTTAACCGGTTGTTGAAAAGGCTGAAATCCATACCTCCTTCTATGTTAGTGAGCATTTCCGGGCGTAAGTTCGGGTTGAGGTAACGGCTGGAAACTTCAACAGACCCGGGAAACGCAAGACTCGGATTATAATAATTCTGCAGCTGGTAAGGTTCGGTATCGTTTCCGGTCTGTGCCCATGAAGCTCTGAGTTTCCAGAAATTGAACCGGTTGCTCTTCAACCCGAAAATATCGGAAAGAATGAATGAAGAAGATACCGACGGGTAAAAATACGATCGATTTGCTTTAGGTAAAGTACTGCTCCAGTCGTTACGGGCGGTTACATCCAGGAAGATTTTATCTTTGTAGCTTAATGAAGCCAGCCCGTATACGCTGCTTACCATTTTATCGTAAGGCTGCGGGATATCGAAACGTTGCGATATGGCATTGGTGAGGTTATAAACGCCTGCCTTTTTAAGACCCAGCGCATAATAATCCTTGGTCAGCTGTTCAAAATACTGGGTAGAACCTCCAGCCGTTGCGGAGAAGTTGAAGGCACCGAATGTATTTTTATAATTGATCATCAGATCATTATTAAAATTGAATCCGTCCACATACTGCTCTCTGTAATATCCCTGAAGGAAGTTTGCTGAACTCCAGGGCCTTTTCTGGGTACGGAACTCATCATTGATCGCCATTCCGGATCTGAGCAGTACATCAAAATGCTTATCGATCTGATAGGCCAAGCTTACATTCCCTACGATATTCTGCTTGTCCAGGCTGTTAGTCATTTCGTAAGCAATCAGATAAGGATTATCGATATAGGAGCTGAAAGGGTGAATCTGGTCAACCTGTTCCTGCCCGTTTTTCCAGATCGGCCGGTACCATGCCAAATCCACATTCGGATTCTGGAAGATCATGAAATAGGAAATCGATTGGTTATTGTATCCCGTAGCAGGAAGATTATCGCTTTTCGTCTGGTTATAGGATAATTTGATGTTGGCCTTGAAACGTTCATTGATTTTATGGTCGACGGAAATAGCGGCTCCCCATTTTTCAAGACCTGTATTTGGCATCATCCATTCATTTTTGAGGTAAGAAAGCGATGCCCTGAATGCGGTTCTCTCATTGGAATTTTCGATGGAAAGGTTGTTTGAGAACGTGCTTCCCACTTCCCAGAAATCCTTGATGTTGTTTGTATAAGGCCTCCAAAGCTGTCTTTCCTTACTTTGCCCCTGTACGGTAGGATCATACTGGAAAAAAGACTGTCCCTGGAATTTCGGTCCGAAAGCACTGCTGGTAGAACCCGTATTTACCCCATCCGGCGATAAACCGTAGGAATAATAGTAATTCCCGTTTTTATCCTTCTGCAAAGTTCCCTGGCCATATTCGTACTGATAGTCGGGCCATTTCAGAACCGATTCAAAACTGGTATAAGAGTTGAGCGTTACCTGAATCTTCCCGTTTTTTGTTTTTCCGGATTTTGTCGTAATCATAATGGCTCCCAACGCACCTCTGGATCCGTATAAGGCGGAGGCACTCGGCCCCTTTAGTACAGTGATACTTTCAATATCATCAGGATTGATGCTGCTCAGGTCGTTTCCGTAATCGATCGGAACATCTCCTCCCGCACCCGCACCGTAGGCCGGCGTTCCGGTACCTACCGTTCTGGAATTCAAAGGCACACCGTCCAGAACAATCAGTGCCTGGTTATCAGCCATGCTGCTCATAGAAACATCTCCCCGTAAAGTAATTCTTGGGGTGGCAAGAGGTCCGGCCCCGGCAGTCTGAATTTTGAGTCCGGCAACCTTTCCTTCCAGCGCACTGGTCCAATGCGTGTTCTGTGTTCTTAACAGTTGGTCCGAATTGATGGTTTCGGTAGAATATCCAAGGGCTTTGTTCTTTCGTTTGATTCCCAAAGCGGTTACTACAACCTCATCAATGTTTTTAATAGTGTCTTTTTTTGCCTTTTGCTGGGCAGCTACTTCTACACTGACGAGTCCTAATAATGATAAGATGAGTACTTTTTGTGTTGCTTTACGCATATCCTTATTGTTTGCGCAAAAATAAAACGACAATATGAGTAAGGGTTTAACGCGATTTTAACAGATATTAAAGAATTATTAAACGAAATATTAATTTATGTTTAACAGAGAAAGATATATTTTTGATTAACAGCCAATTAAAACGATTAAGCATTTTTAATATGATAAGGTCAGCTAATTTACCTAATTTTATTGTCTTTTTATGAGAAATTAAAACATACCACAAGGGTACCACAAAGCATTTCGTGTTTAAAATTAATACGTATTTAAAGAATTTTACGCATTTTCAAAAAATACCATAGCCGCACAAATTATGATAAGCGCAATATGCATTGAATTCCATTCACATTGTTGTAATTTGAAAGATGCTTTGTATGCGTATGCAATAAAAACAGTCCGCCCCAAAGAGACAGACTGTTATAAAGGTTATGTAAACCGGATTTATTTTTTAAGCTGATCCGGAATATTGGTCGTAATAAATCCGATGCCCTGCTTTTTCAGCTCGTCTGCAATGACAATGTCATTTACCGTCCAGGCGTTGGTAATCAATCCCAAAGCTTTCGCGTCTGCAATCCAGGTCGGGTTTTTCTGGAAAATACTGTAATGGTAATCCAGCCCGTCCAGTCCCTCGTCTTTGATCTGCTGCGGAGAAAGCTCCCCTTTCAGGTACTGTACTTTAAACGAAGGCTCCAGCTTTTTAATTTCCTTACAGATATTCAGGCTGAAAGAAATAAACTCGCACTGCGATCCCAGCTTCATGTCTTTAATCATTTTAATCGTTTTTGCCGTAAGCTCATCTTCTTTTTCCTTGGTCTTGTCCGGCTTGATTTCAACGATCAATTTCAGGGTTTTGTCCTTCTTTCCCTGTTTCAGATAATCTTTTAAAGTAGGAAAGTCTTCGCCGTTGGATAATTTTACTTTTTCTAACTCTTTGAAATCGGTTTCGGAGATTTCCATTTTGGCGTGGTGTTCGTCATGGTTAATGACCAAAACCCCATCCTTCGTCATCCGTACATCGAATTCGGAGCCGTAGATCTTTAACTGTTGTGCATTCTCCAGCGACTTCAGGGAATTTTCCGTGGTCGGTGGCTGGGTCTGCCAATAGCCTCTGTGGGCGATAATCCGGGTTTGTGCCTTCATTACAACGGTGCTTAAAACTGCCAACCCTAAGATAAAATTTTTCATAATATAAATTAAATATTAAACTAAAAAGCTTTTCAACTTTCAGATAAAGGTATATAAATTTAGGTGAATGGTCAATTTTGCTTCGCAATTGAATGGTCAATTTTTTAAAATAAGTTGATCCATTCAAATAAGAAAACAACAATGGCCATTCAACATTCACATTATCAGAACGAGTATTTCGCTCCGATCTGGATCTGGTACGGATTTCCGCTCAACGGCTCCAGACCGCTGGTATTAAGGCTGTACTTGAACTGCTTGGTGGTCTGGTCGAATCCGGTAATCCTGTACAGCGAGGTATTACCATAGGATTTGTTCACGCCCCATTCTTTATTCAGCAGGTTCGCCACGTTGAAAATATCCACCGAAAGTTCAAAGGCACCGATCTTCTCAAATTTGATCTTTTTCGCCACCCGAACATCCCAGACTCCGTAGAACCCGTTTTTTCCGCCGTTTCTCTCAGCAATTTTATTGTTGTAATCGGTGATGTAATTTTTCAGGGCCGTTCCCACTTCAGGATTATCGATCAGAGTTTGCGTAAGGTTCGGGAAAATATACGCCAGGTCATTGGAATCCACAAAATCCCCGTTTACATTTCCTCCGGCCAGGACGGAGAAGCGCGTTCCGCCCATTCCGGCATATCTGATTCCTAAAGTAAAGCCGGCAATCGTCGGCGAGTTACCATAGATCACCACTTTGTTTCTGAACTGGTTATCGGAATATGACATTCTCAGGTTTCTCGGATCCCCGGCTACCGGTGTGGATAAAGTGGCCGAATTGGCGACATTCCCGTTATAGGAAGTATTGTCTTTGATATCCGCCCAGGTATAACTTGCCGTTATTTCCCCGTCTTTCCAGTAGCGGTAGCTGGTATCTGCCACAAAAGAGAACTGGTTGACTTTTCCGTCACTCACCAGTTCCAGCACTCTACCGAAATTTTTGTTGATCCTTCCGTCTTTCCAGTTCAGGGTTCCGTTGGCGGCGATAGTCGCTGCAGGAACATACACACCTCTTCCGCCTTCGTTATCCAGCGTGAAATACGGATTGGCCACCATATTCCGGTCGTAATAGAAATAGTTGTTTCTTCCCAAAGCCATGTAAGCGGCAACGCCTGCCCTGAATCTTTCATTGAAGAAATGCGTGTAGGAAATATTTGCTTTGTAAACTACCGGAATTTTAGCATCCTTTCCGGTGTAGTTGATGGTCGGAAGCTGATACTGGGACAGCGTAGGAACCGTTCCGTAATCTTTTCTATAGCTATTGAAGTCGGGAACAGGAACATCTTTACCGGTCACATCCACCGTTGCCAAGTGCCTGCCATCAAACACCAGGTTGTTGATGATCATGTAATTGTTGATATCGGATGAAAATATCCCGGCTCCGAATCTTAAGAAATCCTTGTTTCCTTCGTTGATGTTCCAATCAAACTGGAATCTTGGCTGAATGATGAATGATTTGATCTGGTTATCTGTTCTGATGCCCATTTCATCATACAGCTTCTGGTTGAATCCTGCTTTTGGGTAACCGCCATAATCCAATCGTAAACCGGCCATTAAATCCAAACCTTTTGCCACTTTCGTCTGAATCTGTCCGTATACGCCAAGATTATAAATATTCGATTTTACCGACGGATCATCCATCAGAGGAACTTCCCTGTAAAAACGGTACGCGATCTGATTGTTGAAATTATACAGGTTATCCCCGGTCTGCGTCGGGTTTTCCCTGAAATGGAACCTTCCGTTCACCTCGCTTCCGTATACCGATCGGGCCATCGTATACATTAAATCGGCCCCGAAAGTATATTTAATTTTATCCGTATTGTAGTATAAATTGTCTACCAGCTGGAATACATTGTTTCTGAAGCTTTCCTGCGCGAAACGGTGGCCTCCGATCTGGATGTTGGTTGCTTTGTCCTTCCCGTCAATGCTGGTAACGATATTTTCAACGATGGCTCTCGGTACCGGATGTCCCAGCTGATCGTTCTGGTAGCTATTCTGGAACGTGTAAAGATACTGCGCCTTCAATTCGTTGGTCATGTTCGGCTTCAGGTTAGATCGTAAGGTCAGCAATAAGCTATTGTCCAGGTTCTTATCGTTTCCGTACGATTCAAAAGCCGTGATGGCCGTGTTGTCCGCCAATCCGTTTTTATTTAAATCATAGGTGAAATTATTTCTCAGGGTTAATAGGTTTTTCTCGTTGATCTGCCAGTCCAGACGTAGAAATGCCGCATCGGAATTTCTTATTTTGTCAAAGCTTCCGAATTGAGGACTGTTGGCCACGCCGTATTTCGCTCTTGCAACATCTAAAAATTTATTCAAAGTTGCGGTGGTGGTATTCAGTCTCAGCTCATCTTCGTGCGACTGGATGTCTGCGATCTGTAACGGTCGGGAATCCAGCTGGTGATCCCACGCAACGAAGAAATGCAGCTTATTTTTAATGATCGGTCCGCCTAAAGAGAAACCGAACTGCGAGGTCGAGAAATCAACGTTTCTTTTGTTTCCGCGGATGTCGTACGGACTGGAAAGCCAGTTTGTTCTCAGATATTCCCATACGCTTCCCGAAAATTGGTTGGTCCCGGATTTTGTAACGGCACTGATGGTTCCGCCGCCGCTTCTTCCCAATGTCACATCATATTGGTTGGTCGTTACTTTAAATTCCCTCACCGCTTCAATGGAAATGGAAAACGGCGCATTGCTTCGGCTTGTGGTTGCGCCAGCAGAGGTCGGGTTTTTAGCTGTCATCCCGTCAATAGTAAAGTTTGTGGAAGAGCCCAGCTGTCCTGAAATACTTCCGTTTTTACCGCTTAAAGGGGATAATTCCGCAAGATTGGCGAAATTCCTTCCGTTCACCGGCAGTATCCCGATATTTTTTGTCGTGATGGCGGTTGCCGCTCCTAAATTTCCGATTTTATTCTTCAGGTTTCCTACCACAACCACTTCTTCTATAGATTTTTCACTCGCCAGGTCCATGTTTACCGTTACCTGGTCGCCAAAGTTGACGTTATAGCCCTCTCTCTTTTCATCATTTACAATTACGGTGTAAGGTCCGCCCAAAGGGATTTCCTTGAAGATATACTCTCCTCTGGAATTGGTTTCCGTTTCCGTTCTGAATCCTGTGGATTCATTAACTATCGTAACTTTTACCTTTTCCTGCGGGGCTTTTCCGGTACCGGTTACTTTCCCGGTAATGGAAGCTTGTGTGGTCTGTGCATAAGCCAGTGTCCCGAAACTCAGGAACAATAATCCTAATACAATTTTTACTCTTTTCATATTTTTCAAATTAGCTGCATGCAAAGGTATCCAGCCTTATTGAAGCCTGCGTTTAAGGGAGTTTTAACATTTTTTAAACTTTATCGAAACATTATGTTAAATAAGTCTTAACACTCAATTTATTTGATAGATAGTCAGTTTGTTGAATGATGTTACGTTTTTTTAATTTTCTCAGAATGAGTAATTGCCTTATTTTTTACATTGGATTTAGCTATTTTTGCTGAAAAGATAGAAACCCGATGTCCGAAAATATCCAACAGAAAATAGAAGACCTCCGCAAGGAACTTCACCAGCACAACGAAAATTATTATCTCCTCGACATGCCGACCATTTCAGACTATGATTTCGATATGCTGCTGGAGGAACTTCGCGACCTGGAAGCCAAACATCCCGAATTCTATGATGAAAATTCCCCTACGGTACGCGTTGGCGGCGGCATTACCAAAGTATTCCCGACGATCCAGCATAAATTCAGAATGTATTCCCTGGACAATTCCTACGATTTCGACGATCTTGAAGACTGGGAGAAAAGGATCATCAAGACTACCGACGGACCCGTGGAATTTGTTGCGGAACTGAAATATGATGGTGCTTCGATTTCTATTCTTTATGAAAACGGAAAACTGGTACAGGCCGTTACGCGTGGCGATGGGTTCCAGGGCGATGAAATTACAGGGAATGTCCGCACCATTTCTGATGTTCCCTTGAAACTGAAAGGCGATTTTCCGCAACATTTTTTCATGCGGGGCGAAATCTATTTAACCCGTAAAAATTTCGACAAAATCAATAAACAGCGTGAAGAAGACGGCCTCGATCCGTTCATGAATCCAAGAAATACCGCCAGCGGCAGCCTGAAGATGCAGGACAGCGGCGAGGTAAGGAAACGCGGACTATCTTCTGTATTGTATCAGTATATTTCAGAAGAAGTTCCTGCCGAATCGCACTGGGAACTTCTGGAAAAAGCGAAATCCTGGGGTTTTAAAACCTCACAACAAGCCAGATTGTGCAAAACCATGGCTGAAGTACAGGAATTTATTACCTTTTGGGATCTGGAGAGACATAATCTTCCGTTTGAGATCGATGGTATCGTTTTAAAAGTCAATTCATTAAAACAGCAGCGACAGCTTGGCTACACAGCGAAATCACCACGATGGGCGATGGCTTATAAATTTAAAGCCGAAAAAGTGGAAACCCGGCTGGATAAAGTAACCTATCAGGTCGGAAGAACAGGGGCGATTACCCCGGTAGCCAACCTAAAACCTGTCTTGTTGGCCGGAACCATTGTAAAACGGGCATCCCTGCACAACGAAGACATCATCAAAAAGCTGGATCTGCATGAGCATGATTTTGTGTATGTTGAAAAAGGCGGTGAAATCATCCCGAAAATAGTTGCGGTAAATACTGAAAAAAGAACTGAAGACAGCAAAGAAATCGAGTACATTAAAAACTGCCCGGAATGCGGAACAGAGCTGGTAAAAATTGAAGACCAGGCGATCCATTTCTGCCCGAACGAACTGCATTGTCCGCCACAGGTGGTCGGGAGAATGATCCATTATGTTTCCCGGAAGGCACTTAATATTGAAAACCTCGGAAGCGAAACCATCGAGCAGCTTTACCGCGAACGGCTGATTGAAAATCCTGCCGATTTTTATGTACTGACGAAAGAACAGCTTCTGCCATTAGAAAGGATGGCGGAGAAATCGGCGCAGAATATTATTTCAGGAATTGAAAAATCAAAAGAAATCCCGTTTGAAAAAGTATTATACGGCATCGGCATTAAGCATGTTGGGGAAACCGTTGCCAAAAAGCTGGTGAAAAACTTCCCGACCATCGATGAGCTGAAAAATGCCACCGTTGAGGAACTCTGCCAGGTAGAAGATATCGGAACTAAAATCGCGGTAAGCCTTTACGATTTCCTGCATAATTCCGAGAACATCTTAATGCTCGAAAGATTAAAGTCTTACGGAGTGAAACTGGAAAAAGGCGAAAGTACGAATGAAGTATTATCCCATGTTCTGGATGGAAAAACCTTCTTGTTTACCGGAAAACTGTCCCTGTTCACGAGAGAAGCTGCAGAAGAAATGGTGGAAAAGCACGGAGGAAAGAATATCTCGGCCGTTTCCAAGAACCTGAATTACCTGGTGGTAGGCGAAAAGGCCGGCAGCAAGCTGAAAAAAGCGCAGACCATCGGAACGATTGAAATTTTGGATGAGCAGCAGTTTCTGGACTTGGTGGAGAAACAGTAATTCTAAAAACCAAAAAATATTAAAAGACGGTCTCCGGACAGTTTTTTTTATTCAAATAACTACAGTCATAAAATAGCCGTTTTTTTTCATGTAACTTTAGGTAAGAAGTAAAGATTTTAATAATGGAATTTCTAAATGATCATTCGATTCAGAACGAACTGCTGCTTATTTTCATTTCCGTGGTTCTCGGAATTCTGATCGGTGCCGAACGTGAATACCGGAATAAATCGGCAGGACTGCGTACCTTTATTCTGATCTGTTTCGGCTCATGCCTGTTTACGATTCTTTCGATCAAGATCGGCGTTGATGATCCGGATCGTATCGCCGCCAACATCATTACCGGGATCGGATTTCTGGGAGCAGGAGTCATCTTTAAAGATGATTATAAGATCGACGGGATTACAACAGCCACAACAATCTGGGCAACAGCTTCCATCGGGATGGCGGTCGGTTCAGGATATGTTTACCTTGCGGTTTTGGGAACGTTGCTGGTGCTGGTTATTTTAAGTTTTTTAACCTATTTTGAGAAAATGATCGACAGAGAACATAAAATCCGCGAGTATAAGATTACAGTTGCCAACGGTCATGATCTTGCGCATTGTGAAGCGATTTTCCAAAATCACCATTTGCGATTCACGGTTTCAAAACAAAAATATACCCACGGGAATCTTACAATTTCCTGGATCGTTGTTGGGAAAAACACATCCCATCAGGCGCTGACGGAAAGCTTAATGGGGGACAAGAAAATTATCAGTTACGAATTTTAGGTCCTTAAGATTTGCTTTAATAAGCACTACTGTATTTAGTTTAAGAAAGATTAAGGTCCTGTTTATGTTTTTCAGACCCAAAGTTTGCTTTTCCTGGTATAGAATTAAACAGGCA
Source organism: Chryseobacterium sp. sg2396 (assembly GCF_042610505.1). Taxonomy (NCBI): domain Bacteria; kingdom Pseudomonadati; phylum Bacteroidota; class Flavobacteriia; order Flavobacteriales; family Weeksellaceae; genus Chryseobacterium; species Chryseobacterium sp. sg2396. The sequence goes on from NZ_JBHGAQ010000007.1 coordinate 144,595, forward strand.
ACGCAGGATAAGCAAACTGATCTGAGAAACATATGATAATTGACATACCTGGTTGTTATTCTGATCAGGAAAAACTTTCCGAATCCCTCTTCCAGCCTTTTGATCCGAATTCTCCATCAGGGTCACTTGCTCTGTAAACTTTGAACCCAAAACTTTAAACCTTAAACTTTAATTTAAACCTAGAATTTTCTTCGTAAATTGGGACAAAATTTAGATTATGACAAAAAAGATACTCTTATCTGTATTTCTTTTGCCGGCTGTAATGACGTTTGCACAGCAATACGGCGGAATGTGGATTCCGACAGAGCTTAATGAAAAGGAGATGAAAGATTTAGGAATGAAGATTTCTGCGAAAGACATTTTCAATCCGCAAAAACCAAGCATTAAAGATGCCGTGGTACAATTCAACGGCGGGTGTACGGCTGAAATTATTTCGCCGAAAGGTCTTTTGCTTACCAATCACCACTGTGGCTACGGGCAAATTCAGGCACATTCAACGGTTGAGAACGACCTTCTTTCCAACGGATTCTGGGCTAAAAACATGACGGGTGAGCTGTCGAATCCGGGATTAACCGTAGATTTCATTGTGGACATTAAAGAAGTCACTCCACAGATCTTACAGGGAACGGATAATCTTCAGGAGCCGGAATTGTCCAAGCAAATTGCCAAAAATATCGAGATTTATAAAAACGCGCAGAAAACCGAGCCTTATCAGTCGATTTCCGTGAAATCCATGTATTATGGGAATAAGTTTTACGCTTATACGATAGAAACGTTTAAAGATATCCGCCTGGTAGGTGCACCACCGCAGAGCATCGGGAAATTCGGTTCCGATACCGACAACTGGGTGTGGCCGAGACATACGGGAGATTTCTCCATGTTCAGGATTTATGCCGATAAAAACAACAAGCCTGCGGAATATTCCAAAGACAACGTACCGTATGTTCCGAAGCACTACCTTCCGGTCTCCATCAAGGATAAAAATGAAAATGATTTCACTTTTGTTTTCGGATTCCCGGGAAGAACCACGGAATACCTTCCAGCGATTGCCGTTGAAAAGATCATGACGGAAATCGATCCTGCCAGAATTGCAGTACGGGACGTAGCTTTAAAAACATTGGACGAAAAAATGCGTACGGATGCGACCACGCGGATCCAGTATGCTTCCAAGTACGCTTCCGTGGCCAACTACTGGAAAAAATGGATCGGCGAGGTAGAAGGATTGAAAAAATCCAATGCCGTACAGAAAAAAGTAATGTACGAAGGCACGCTGGCGGCAAAAAATCCGGAGATCAAATCCACCATCGACCAGATAAACAGGCTGTATGCCGAACAGGCACCTTATGCCTTAAACAATGCCTATTATTCGGAGACCGTCAGAAATGCGGAAACCTTAATGCTGGCCAACCTATACTACGGATATATTACCGCAGTGGAAGCCGGAAGAGCCGACGAAAAAAGCACCGCGGCCTTCAAAAACAGGCTGACCTCTTTTTACAAAGATTACAATGCAGAGCTGGATGCCAAAGTGACGGCCAAACTGCTTGCTCTTTACGCCAATAAAACGGCACCGCAATTCCTGCCGGCCGGGTTTGATCAATATAAAAATGAAGCTGAAAATATCAAGACCCTCGAGGATATTTCCAAAAACTCAGTGATCACAGGAAGAAGCGAAGTGAACGGTGCTTCCTTAAGCAAAGATATCGATAAGGCGTTTTCCAATCAGGATAAACTGATCAAATCCATCAAGAAAGATCCGGCTTACCAGCTGTACCTGATGATGAGAGACACGTATATGACGAAAGCAGATCCTCAGTTTACGGCATTGCAGACGAAGATCGATGCTTTACAGAAAACCTATATGGCGCAGCAGATCAAAACGGATAAAGACCGTAAATTCTTCCCGGATGCCAATTCTACGCTTCGTGTAGCCTACGGAAAGGTAAAAGGTTCTTCACCGAGAGATGCCGTTTCCTACAACTACCAGACGCACCTGGCCGGGGTGATGGAAAAATATGTTCCGGGAGATTACGAATTCGATGTTCCTAAAAAACTGATCGACCTGTACCAGAAAAAAGATTTCGGCGTATACAAAGATAAAACGGGTGACGTTCCGGTAGGATTTACTGCGACCAACCATACCACCGGCGGAAACTCCGGAAGCCCGGCACTGGATGCTTACGGAAACCTGGTGGGGCTGAACTTCGACCGTCAGTGGGAAGGTACGATGAGCGACATCAATTACGATCCCCGCTTCAGCCGGAACATCATGGTGGATACCAAGTATATCCTTTTCATCATCGATAAATTTGCCGATTCCAAATGGCTGGTGGATGAGATGAAGATTGTGAAGTAGATATTCGGAAACGGTTTTCCACCCATCTATTGATAAAAAACAAAAAAGTCCTGAAATTGAATTCAGGACTTTTTACTTTATAAATACATTCCTATATTCTTAATGTCCAAAAATATCTTCAAGACTTAATTCCTTAAAGGTTCCCATCTGCCCGGCAGCTTCCATGTTCAGATTTTCTTTTTTGCCGATAATGGCTGTATTGAAATTTACCGGTTTGAGGTAATTATCGTAAAATGTTTTGAGATCCTCAAACGTCAGGCTTTCGATCTGATGATAAATATCTTTCCTGAAATCATGATAAATATTCAGTTTTCTCAGTCGTAAGGTATTGAAGAAAATATTGGTTCTCGTTACCCTTTGGGAAGCGATTTGCTTCAGGGCCGAATTTCTTGCATTTTCAAACTGTACCGGAACTTCGGGAAGCTCTGCCATGAGTTCCGTCATCGTATCCACAGCGATCCGTAACTTGTCCGGCTGTGTCCCGACATAGGTGGTGATGTAATCCGGATGGTTCAGCTCCGCATTGGCGGCGTAAGATACATACGCAGAGTATGCCAGGCTTTTGCTCTCCCGGATCTCCTGGAAAACGATTGATGAAAGGCCGCGTCCGAAATATTCATTGAATACATTGATTTTTCCGAAATTTTCCGGATTAACGTCCTTTCCTTTTCCTACTTTGCTCATTTCCATCTGCACCATATCGTAATTGGTAAAGTAGACATTTCCTCCGGTCTCCGGCTCTGTATATTTTCTCGGTTCCGGGATCTGAAACGTCTCCGGCTTTGTATATTTTCCGATAGATTCAGTGAAACGTTCAAAATTCCTTCCGTAGAAAAAGATCTCGTACGGAAATTTGAACAATTTTTTCATCCGGTCGGCAAACACCTCAACGCTGCTGCTTTCCAGCTCATTTTTTGAGATAACATCCGTAAAACGGGAAACAGGTCCCAGCTTCGTATAATTCGTTAAAGCAGTCATAATCCTGCCTTTGTCCTTCTTCATAGCCGCACGGTTTTCGAGTACGGTCTGGACGAAATCCTTATAAATTTCCTGATCGGGCTTTACGTTCTCCATCCAGTGCTGAAGCAGCGCAACTCCCGCTTCGATATTCTCTTCGAGTCCGGTTAAAGAAATCAGCAGTTGGTCGTTCGTGGTTTTGAAATCATTGGTAACACCAATTTTGAAAAATTCCTTTTTCAGTTCTTCAGGCGCGTAACGGTCTGTCCCCAAATATTGCAGCACCTGCGTGGAAATTCCCAGATCGCGGTCGTTATCGCTGCCAAAAGGGAAAATGAAATGCACCTGGGCAATATCATTGTATTTGTTTTTAACGAAACTTATTTTCTTGCCTTTAACAGAATCTGTTTTAATTTCCTTCTGATACTCAATAAATGCAGGCTGAATATCTTCCGTTTTTTCTGCAAGAATCTCTTTCAGGAACTCCGACTGTGCCTCGCGGTTTATTTTAATCGGCGTAATCCCCGGATTCTCTACCCGGATCAACTTATCGTTAATGCCTTTTTCTTTATAAATAATGACATAATTATCCTTAAAAAACTCATTGGCAAAAGTTACTACCTCTTCTTTGGTAAACGCTGCGTATTCGTCCAGCTCATTCAGCTCCTGCTCCCAGCTTCTGCTTTTGATGTACGTATCGTAGAGATTAGTAGCAAGTCCGTCTGCTGTTTCCAGAGATTTCATCCGCTGCAGCCTGAAATCCTTGATGATGGCAGGAAGCATCCAATCCGGAAATTCTCCTTTTTTCAACAGTTCAACCTGTTCCAATACCAATTCTTTTGCTTCATCCAGCGTCTGGTTTTCTTTCGGAACGGCCACAATGGAAAAATAACCGTACTGTTTCAGCCCTACCGAATAGGCCTGCCCCCAAAGCAGTTTCTGCGTCTGGTTGATGTTTAAATCCAATAATCCCGCTTCTCCCCTGTTGCTTAAAAGATTGGCGGCAATATCCGCCAGCATCGCTTCCCGGGTTCCATAGCTTTCCGTTCTCCAGGCCAGTTGCACCCGCGGGGTGGTCGGGCTTTTTACGGTCCTTTTTACAATTTCCGTAACCGGTTTTTCGATCACCGGTGTTTTTTCCGGTAATTCCCGGTAAGGAATCGTCCCGAAATACTGGTCTACCACCTGAATGGTATCCTCAAAATCAAGATCCCCTACCAGCACCATGGCGTAATTGTTGGGAACGTAATATTCGTCGAAATACTTATGGATAGCTTTCATGGAAGGATTTTTCAGATGTTCCGCCTTTCCTAAGGTTGTCTGCTGACCGTTGGCATGGGTAGGAAAAAGAGCGTCCATCATTTCGTACTGCACCAGCCTCGAATCATTATCCTGTGCCCTGTTGAATTCTTCGTACACCGACTCGAGTTCCGTATGGAACAGCCTTAACGTCAGCTCCGAAAAACGTTCTTTTTCAATTTTCAGCCATTTTTCCAGCTCATTGTTCGGAACATTATTTTTATAGACCGTTTCATCAAACCAGGTATGGGCATTGGTTCCCGTGGCACCCAGCGAAGAAATTGCCTTGTCATATTCATTCGCAATCGCGTACTGGCTGGCTTCCTGGGAAAACTCATCGATTTTACGGTAAATTTCTTTCTTTTTCTCAGGATCCTGTTCTGCTTTATGCTTTTCATATAAATCTGAAATCCGGTTCAGCAGCTCGCTTTCCTGCTCCCAGTTTTGGGTTCCCAGTTTTGATGTGCCTTTAAACATCATGTGCTCCAGATAATGCGCCAGGCCGGTATTATCGGCAGGGTCATTATTACTTCCCGTCCTTACCGGGATGTAGGTCTGTATTCTCGGAGCATCAAAATTCTGGGCCAGGAAAACCTTTAATCCGTTTTTTAAAGTATAAATCCTTACTTTATTTTCGTCTTGGGAAACGCTTATATATTCGTAACTATTTTTATCGGTATGAATTTCTTCCTTAAATCGTTTTTCAATCATAAATCTCAATTTTCGCCCTTATCATCAGAGTGAATACAAATGTAAGCAATCGTAAAGGAATCCTTCTATTTTATAAATACTAAAATCTATGATCGAGATTCGCTTTTTATATTTAAGTTTGCATAGGTTTTCCAAAATACCCTATCATGCACGGAAACATTCTGATCATCGATGACGAGATCAAGCTCCTGAAATTATTAGGAATGATTCTTTCCCAGGAAAATTTTAACGTAAAAGAAGCTTCCACCGCACGCTCGGCCCTTACGATGCTGGAGCAGCACGAATTCGATATCGTCCTGAGCGATGTCCGGCTTCCCGATGCTTTCGGAGTTGACCTGGTAAAATCCATTAAGAATAAATATCCTCACCTGGAAATTATCCTGATGACGGCTTTCGGGAATATCACCGATGCGGTTCAGGCGATGAAGAACGGTGCTTACGATTATCTCGTCAAGGGAGATGATAATGATAAAATTATTCCGCTGGTCTATAAAGCCATGGAAAAAGCTCAGGACAACGCATTAAGAAAAGCACAGAAAAGTACAGCTCAGAAAGGATTTGAAGCCATCATAGGAAATTCACCGCTCATTCAGCAGGCTAAAAAGCTGGCCGAAAAAGTTGCGGTAACTGATGCAACGGTATTGCTGACCGGTGAAACGGGAACCGGAAAAGAAGTTTTCGCCAATGCCATCCATCTGGGCAGCGATCGGAAAAAAAACAGTTTTGTCGCCATCAACTGTTCTGCCTTCAGCAAAGAAATACTAGAAAGCGAACTCTTCGGACATAAAGCAGGAGCTTTTACCGGAGCCATTAAGGATAAAAAAGGACTGATTGAAGAAGCCCACGGCGGGACCCTGTTCCTCGACGAAATCGGGGAAATGCCCATTGAGCTGCAGGCCAAACTGCTGCGGGTACTCGAAACCAAGGAATTTATCAAAATGGGAGAAACCAAAATTTCCAGATCCGACTTCCGGTTGATCGCCGCTACCAACCGGGACCTGGAAGAAGAGATAAAACAGGGGCATTTCCGCGAAGACCTTTATTTCAGGCTGAATATTTTCGAGCTCCGGCTTCCTGCACTCCGTGAAAGAAAGGAAGACCTGAAAGCTTTGGCTAAAAATTTTGTGGACGTCTTTGCCCAAAAGCTCCATCTTGCCGACGTCAGAGTAAGTCCGGAATACTACAAAACCCTGGAAAAGAACGACTGGAAAGGAAATATCCGCGAACTGAGAAACACCGTGGAACGAAGCCTGATCCTGATGAACGGCCATATCCTGGATGCCGAAAGCCTGCCGCAATACTCCGAAAAGACTTCTTCCGACACAGACTCACTAAGCATGAAAACCCTGGAAAAAGAGCACATCCAGAAAGTTATACAATACACGAAAGGAAATAAAGCCGAAGCCGCAAGACTGCTGGAAATCGGGATTGCTACGCTGTACCGCAAGCTTGAGGAATATCAGTTGAGATAACAGAAGGCTAAGGCTGAAATTGCATATGATTTTAAGTTTCGGCTAAATCCATCTGAGGATGCTGTTTTATAAAACCGGACTTCCGAAAAGCTCAGGATTACGTTGCCCGTTCTATTGATAACCAGGGCTTAAATAACATGAATCCGATGGTATTTAGCTTACTTTCAATGCTTTAAACTCGTTGAAGTGCTTGTTCAGCCCTGAAGGGGCGATATCAATAGCCCCGGGCATCGCCCGGGGTTAAATGATTTATAGGTAGATTCAAGCCCTGCAAGGGCGTAATCATTAAACACAGATTGTTGTCCGGATCAGCCTGCGGTATTACACCCCCTTTCCTTTCTATAAAAAGGTTTCGCCCCTTCAGGGCTTGGGCTGTCGTCCGCTTTTGTTAACACCGGGTGAAACCCGGGGCTATGATTATGATGCCCCGCTGGGGCAGATTTACTTGCTGTTCCTTTCTAGTATATTTATCCTGTTAATATTATCTTTTATCCGAGTTCACGTTAAATAGCTTGTCTGCCAAAGACACTCCTCCCGTCGCCCGGCGTGAACCTCTCCCACCGGAGCACGGGCATACCTCCCATCGAGCGGCGGAAACACCTCCCATCGGAGGACGGGAGCTGCTCCCGGTAGCTTCCATTCTTATGGAAATCTCAAACCAAGTTTAAAAAATCCCAACATTTTTTTAAGCCAGACATCCTATCATTTTAATAACAGCCCTATCATTTTGATAGGCTTTTTTGTTTTCGCAACCTTTCCCAAAACCATACAGAAATCTATTTATCAACTAGTTAAATTAAAATACAGGAGAATGGAACTTGTTTTGGCATTACCGTTCAAAATAAAATATTTAGAAATGACCATTTCAAGAAAAACATTTAAAAAGCCCGAGTACCCGAAACTGAGTCTGCTGATGGTATCGTATGCCGTTTTTACCCTTTTAACCCTAAGTGTTGCGATATGATGCTGATAAGTTTGGTGGCCCTCAGTGCCGCACTGTTCTGGATCTCATACAAATCCGTAAACTTTTTTGATAAAATATAAAACTATGTGGATTTTATTTTTCCTGTCCGTCCTCGCATTTGGGTACATCTGCTACGTCCTGATCAAACCCGAAAAATTTTAAACTGAATCATGAATACAGAAATTTTAGGCCTTGTGGTCATGTTTGCCATTACCGTGGTGATCGGTATTTTCCTCGGAAAGTATATAGCCGGTGTGTATGGCTATAAAAAAACTTTTTTAGACAAAATCTTCCAGCCTGCTGAAAACCTGATCTATAAAATATCCGGAATCAACCCCAATAAGCAGATGACCTGGAAGCAGAATATGTTTGCGATGCTTACCATCAACCTGGTGTGGTTCGTGATCGGATTTTTCCTCCTGATGAACCAGTTCTCGCTTCCTCTGAATCCCGACGGGAACCCGGACATGTCGCCGGATCTGGCCTTCAACACAGCCATTTCATTCCTGGTAAACTGTAATTTGCAGCATTATTCCGGTGAAACGGGAGTAAGTTATTTAAGCCAGTTGTATTTAATGTTCCTGCAGTTTGTAACGGCAGCAACGGGAATGGCGGCGATGGCCGTGCTTTTTAAAGCCTTTAAAGACAAAACCACTACGGAGCTGGGTAATTTCTACGATTTCTTCACGAAATCCATGACCCGGATCCTGATCCCCATCAGCATTGTTGTGGCTTTTATCCTTTCTGCTAACGGAAGCCCGATGACGTTTGAAGGCAAAGATCACATCACAACGCTGGAAGGACAGAAAGCGGATGTTTCAAGAGGTCCTGCAGCGGCTTTCATTGCCATTAAACATTTGGGAACCAACGGCGGCGGCTTTTTCGGAGCCAATTCGGCTCATCCGCTGGAGAATCCGAATTACCTGACGAACATCACAGAGATGGTGACCCAGATGATCATTCCTTTTGCGATGGTTTTCGCGCTTGGTTTTTATTTAAAGAGAAGAAAGCTTTCATGGACGATCTTCACCGTGATGACCATCGGTTTCCTGGCCCTGACCGTCCCGAATGTCATCAACGAAACCCACGGGAACCCGCTGATTACCCAGATGGGAACCGATCCTCACCTCGGCGCGATGGAAGGCAAGGAAATCCGCTTCGGAAGTGCTTCGTCAGCGTACTGGAGCATTGCAACGACCGTTATTTCTACCGGTTCCGTCAATGCGATGCACGACAGCACCATGCCGCTTTCGGGAATGAACGAGCTGCTGGCCATGATGATCAACTGTTTCTACGGAGGCTGCGGCGTCGGGATCCTGAACTATTTTATCTTCATCATCCTGGCCGTATTCATGAGTGGGCTGATGGTCGGAAGGACTCCGGAATTTTTAGGAAAGAAAATCGAAGCCAAAGAAATGAAAATCGCGATGATCGTCGCTTTGTTCCATCCGTTCCTGATCCTGGTAGGCACTGCCTTAACAGCCTATATGCCGGAATTCGGTGCCAAAACACTGAATAATCCCGGATTCCACGGCTTCAGCGAAATGCTGTACGAATTTACTTCTTCTTCCGCCAACAACGGGTCAGGGTTTGAAGGATTGGGCGATAATACCCCATGGTGGAATATTTCTACGGGAATTGTGCTGATGCTCTCCAGGTTCATCCCGATCATCGGCCCTGTGGCCATTGCCGGATTGCTGGCTCAGAAAAAATACATCCCGGAAAGTGCAGGAACCCTTAAAACGGATACTGCAACTTTCGGATTCATGACCTTAGCGGTCATCCTCTTGATCGCCGCGTTGTCTTTCTTCCCGGCGCTTACTCTAGGCCCGATTGCAGAACAATTACAGTATTTCAATAAATAAATTATTAAAGCAATAGAGATTTGAATGATTAAGGCAGATTAATTATCGCAAAGATAAACAGGGAACTAACCTTCAGGAATGCTTTATTCAAGATAAACAAAGGCATTACACTTATCAAAGTAAAACTAAGTTTTCGCCATTCCATGAATAAGCAAACTGATTTTGTCTATGCCGGCTTTGCGATCTATTCGGATGATTTAAAATCATTCTGAGATAAAAAAGCCCTGTCATTCAAATTAAATACAACCATTCAAAGCAATGAAAAATCAATCACAGACATTGTTTCAGAAAGATCTGGTTAACGAAGCCATCCTACAGTCTTTCGTTAAGCTGAATCCGAAAATCATGTTTAAAAATCCCGTGATGTTCCTGGTGGAAATCGGAACGGCGGTCATGCTCATCGTAAGCCTGTTCAGCCTTACCGGAGACCGATCCCAGGGAAGTTTCGCCTATAACTTTTTGGTATTCGTTATCCTTTTTTTCACAGTACTTTTCGCTAATTTCGCCGAAGCCATCGCTGAAGCAAGAGGAAAAGCCCAAGCCGATACGCTGAGAAAAACCCGTGAGGAAACACCTGCTAAAGTAGTAATAAACAACAAGCAGGGATTCCAGGTGGAAACCATCCTTAAAAAATCAGCCGATATGACCCTGGGAGATATTTTCCTTTGTGAAACCGGGGACCAGATCCCGATGGACGGTGAAATTATTGAAGGATTGGCCACCATCGACGAATCGGCCATTACCGGCGAAAGTGCTCCTGTGATCCGTGAGGCCGGTGGTGATAAAAGCTCCGTGACCGGCGGAACGAAAGTCCTTTCCGACCGGATCAAAGTGAAAGTGACCACCAGACCCGGAGAATCTTTCCTCGACAAGATGATTGCCCTGGTAGAAGGCGCATCAAGACAGAAAACACCCAACGAAATCGCACTCACCATATTATTAGCCGGATTTACGCTGACTTTCATCATCGTAACCGTTACCCTGAAACCTTTTGCAGATTATGCGCAGACGCCGATCACCATCGCAGCATTCATTTCACTTTTCGTTTGCCTGATTCCCACTACGATCGGCGGTCTGCTTTCTGCGATCGGAATTGCGGGAATGGACCGCGCCCTGAGAGCCAACGTGATCACCAAAAGCGGTAAAGCGGTAGAAACTGCCGGCGATATTGATGTGCTGCTTCTGGACAAGACCGGAACCATCACCATCGGAAACCGTAAGGCTACCCAGTTCCACCCTTCCAACACTATTAAAATGGAAGAATTCATCAAAGCATCTGCCCTGAGTTCGGTAGCCGATGAAACCCCGGAAGGAAAATCCATTATTGAACTAAGTCAGCTGCAGGCTGAAGATTTGCTGGTTGCCAATCCTACCTACATCGATTTTTCGGCAGAAACCCGGACTTCGGGTATCGATTTTGAAAACACAAGAATCCGTAAAGGAGCATATGATACGATTAAAAAACTGACGGAAAAAGCAGGAAATATTTTCCCGCAGGAAACCCAGGAAGCCGTTACTAAAATTTCCGAAAACGGGGGGACGCCTTTAGTCGTTTCAGTCAATGAAAAAGTATGGGGCGTCATCGAACTTCAGGACATCATCAAAACCGGGATTCAGGAACGTTTCCAAAGGCTGAGAAAAATGGGTGTAAAAACCGTCATGGTTACCGGTGACAATCCTTTAACCGCGAAATTCATTGCTGAAAAAGCAGGTGTGGATGATTTTATTGCCGAAGCCAAGCCGGAAGACAAGATGAACTACATCAAAAAAGAGCAGCAGGCAGGAAAGCTGGTTGCCATGATGGGCGACGGGACCAATGATGCGCCCGCCCTTGCGCAGGCCGATGTGGGCGTTGCCATGAACAGTGGAACCCAGGCGGCCAAAGAAGCCGGAAACATGGTGGACCTTGATAACGACCCGACGAAACTGATCGAAATCGTGGAAATCGGGAAGCAGCTGCTGATGACCCGCGGAACGCTTACTACCTTCAGTATTGCGAATGACGTTGCCAAGTATTTCGCCATCATCCCGGCATTGTTTATAACCTTCATCCCAGCCCTTCAGAAGCTGAATATCATGAACCTCCACAGCCCTGAATCTGCTATTTTATCAGCAATTATTTTTAACGCGATCATCATTCCGATACTGATTCCATTAGCTTTGAAAGGTGTGGCCTATAAACCGATCGGTGCCAGCGCCCTGCTGAGAAGAAATCTCCTGATCTATGGCCTGGGAGGAATTATCGCTCCGTTTATCGGCATTAAACTTATTGATCTGGTGATCAGTCTGTTTTTTTAGAAAGGCTGGAAGATGGGTGCTGGATGCTGGAAGTTTGATAGTATACTGTTTTAATTTATTAAATGATAATAAAATAAGAAGGCTTCCTATATTAATTATAACTAAAGTGACTTCCATCACCCCGCTCCCAGCACCCATCCTTTAAACAGATTAATGTAACTTAAGAATACCGGAAACTGATAACAGGACTATTTTGACACCCATCGTCCAGCTCCCAGCTTCCATCCCTCCCCTACAATAATAAAAATTTAACTCCAATGAAAAATCATATTTTATCTGCCTTGCGACTGACTTTGGTTATGCTTGTCATCGTCGGAATTTATTTAGGCATCGTATACGCAGGTTCCAAGGTTTTGCCTACTCACGGAAATGCGGAAATCATCAACTATAAAGGACAAAAATTTTATGCCAACATCGGCCAAGAATTCAAATCCCCGAAATATTTCCACGGCCGCCCTTCAGCGGTAAATTACAACGCCGCCGGAAGTGCCGGAAGCAACAAAGGACCTAGTAATGAGGAGTACCTGCAAACGGTTCAGAAAAGAATCGACACGCTGAAAATGCAGAACCCGGAAATGCAGGACGTAAAAGTTCCCGTCGAACTGGTGACCGCCAGCGGAAGCGGACTGGATCCCGACATTTCACCCGAAGGTGCCGAGTATCAGGCTAAAAGAGTTGCGAAAGAAAGAAAGATCCCGTTGGATAAAATCGAAAGTCTTATCGCCGGACATACAGAAAAATCAGCTTTCGGTCCTTCAAAAGTGAATGTCCTGAAACTGAATATTGCACTGGACGAGCTGAAATACTAAGTCTTGCCCATATTCAGATTATCATCAATCTTATCCTGAAGACAGAAAGGACTAAAAATTTCAAGGCATCATTTAGTTGTTTTTTTAACGCAAAGTTTTTAATTGCTGAATGCATAATGCGAGGAAGCAAAGAAAAGATCAGCCTGCTGATCTGATGAAGCGGACTTATTCTTTCGCTTCATCAGCGGCTTAGCCGCCACGCTTTGCTCCCTTTAAATATAACGGAAACAAGCATTATCCTATGCGTTAATTAAGATAGAAGAGATCTGGAAAACAAACCTTTCAAACCTTTTAAATTAACCCAAATATGTACAGTATTTGCTGTACTTCCATCAACCCATGAAAAAATATATAGTTGCCAGTATCATCTTAGGAACCTTTTTCCCAAAAGCACAAACAGCGGATTCCGTAAAAACGAATAACAAAATTACGTTTTCGGCATACGCAGAACTTTTTTACACCTATGATTTCAACGAACCGGCCAATCATATCCGCCAAAATTTCCTGTATTCCTACAACCGCCACAATGAAGTAAATCTGAACCTGGGATTGGTAAAAGGCTCTTATCAGGCCGATAATTTCCGGGCCAACCTGGCTTTAATGGCCGGAACCTACGCCCAGGATAATATGGCTGCCGAGCAGGAAGCTTTACGTTACGTGAACGAAGCCAACATAGGGGTAAAAATCTCCAAAACAAAAAACCTCTGGATCGATGCCGGAATCATGCCTTCGCATATCGGCTGGGAAAGTGCCATCGGGAAAGACAACATCAACCTCACCCGAAGCTTAGCCGCTGAAAATTCGCCGTATTTTGAAACCGGAGCCAAAATTTCCTATACTTCGGATAACGGCAAATGGTTCCTGAGCGGACTTGTGCTCAACGGCTGGCAGCGGATCGCCAGACCGGAAGGCAACCAGACAATTTCATTCGGCCATCAATTGACCTACAAACCGAATGAAAAGATTACTCTCAACAGCAGCTCGTTCATCGGAAACGATAAAGCAAAAGCCGAAAAAAGAATGCGGTATTTCCATGATCTTTTTGGAAGTTTTCAGCTGACCGATCAATTTTCTACCACCCTCGGATTCGACATTGGTGCTGAACAGAAAGAAAAAGGCAGCGAAAGCTATAACCTGTGGTATTCCCCGAATGTCCTGTTGAAATACCAGATGGATAACCGTTGGGCACTGGCCGGAAGACTTGAGTATTACAACGATAAAAACGGAGTGATCATCAGTACCAAAACCCCGAACGGATTTCAGACTTTCGGCTATTCCGTGAATGTGGATTATGCCGTTTCCAAAAACGTTGTGTTCCGTACGGAAGCAAGAAGCTTCAGTTCCAAAGATGCGATTTTTATGAAGGATGGTGAGTTTAGGAAAGGGAACTTTTTTATTACGACGAGCCTGGCGGCCTGGTTCTGATAAGCTGGGAAGCTGTCTCATCTAAACCTCATAGGTTTTGAAAACCTATGAGGTTTGAAATTCCAACTCAAAAAAATAAAATCCATGTCTTCAGCGAAAGATTTTTTAGAACTGATCCAGAAATCCCGGAAAGGGAAATTCAAGATTTATATCGGGATGAGCGCCGGTGTGGGAAAAACCTTCCGGATGCTGCAGGAAGCCCATGCGCTGCTGCGAAGCGGTATCGATGTGAAGATCGGCTATATCGAAACGCACGGCCGGGAAGAAACCGTAGCCCTTACGGATGGCATTCCCGAAATTCCCAGAAGGTCATCGTTCTATAAAGGCAAAAACCTAGAGGAAATGGATCTTCAGACGATCATCAACACCCATCCGGAAGTGGTTCTGGTGGATGAGCTGGCCCATACCAACATCGAAGGGTCCAAAAATAAAAAAAGATGGCAAGACGTGCTGGAAATCCTCGACAACGGGATTAACGTCATCAGTGCGATGAACATCCAGCATATCGAAAGCCTGAACGAAGAAGTAAAGAAGATCACCGGAATTGAAGTTGCGGAACGCGTTCCCGACAAAATCCTGGCCCTTGCCGATGAAGTAGTGAATATCGATTTAACCGCCGACGAACTGCTGACAAGGCTGAAGGAAGGAAAGATTTACAAAAAAGAAAAAATCCAGACCGCGCTGAATCATTTTTTCCAGAGCGGACATATCCTTCAGCTCCGGGAACTGGCTTTGAAAGAAGTAGCGACCCACGTGGAAAGGAAAGTGGAAACCGAGATCAAGACCGAAAGCTTTAAACCTGTAAAATTCCTGGCCTGCATCAGCAGCAATGAAAAAATAGCCAGGAACATTATTCGTAAAACCGCCAGACTCGCCAGTTATTATAACAGTCCGTGGACGGTGCTGTATATCCAGAGGCCTTCGGAGAACCCTGAAAAAATCGCCCTGAACAAGCAGCGTTTTTTAATTAATAATTTTAATTTAGCACAGGAATTGGGCGCGAAGGTGGTCCGCGTGAAGGAGAACAGCGTCCATAAAGGGATTCTGGATTATGTGATCGAGCATAATATAACGACGGTCTGCATCGGAAAGCCCCATGAGAATCTGCTGCAGCGGATCTTCGGGTACAGCTGGATCTATACGCTGATGAACCGGCTGAATGAAAGACAGATCGATATTATTATTTTATCTTAAAAGACAATGAAACTTAAAACAAAGCTCACCCTCGGCGTAGGTCTTTTATTCGTGCTGATCGTCCTGCTTTCAGTGATCGGCTCCGTATATATCAATAAATTAAAATCCGACACCGAAAAGATCCTGACTGCCAATTATAACAGTATCGAATTTTCCAAAAACATGCTGCTGGCGCTGGATAAGATAGAAACCGACAGCGCCGTGGCCATTAAAGATTTCCAGAAAAATACCGCCCTGCAGGAAAAAAACCTGACGGAATTCGGGGAAAAGGAAGCCACACAGAACCTCAACCTGCATTTTAAAAGCTATCTTCAGCAGCCGACGGATAAAAAGGAAAAGCTGATCCGTGAAGATCTGGTAACCATCATGTCCCTGAATATGAAAGGGATCGAAAGGAAAAGCGATATTGCCATCATTACGGCCGGAAACGCCACTTTCTGGATTGTCAGCCTGGGAACCGTCTGCTTTCTGATCGCTTTTGTCCTGTTGTTCAATCTTCCGCGTACGATTGCGGAACCGATCAGCCAGCTTACGTCCAGCATCCGGCAGATTGCCAATAAGAATTATAATGAAAGGGTGCATTTTAAAGGAAGCGAGGAATTTAACGATCTTGCCCATTCCTTTAATGTGATGGCGGAAAAGCTCCAGGAGTACGAAAGCAGTACTTTATCTAAACAGCTGATGGATAAAAAACGGATCGAGACGCTGGTGAACAATATGCACGATGCCGTGATCGGGCTGGATGAGAACAACTTCATCTATATGATCAACGATGAGGCTTTAAAAATCACGGGACTGAATAAAGAAGACATTATCGGGAAAACGGTCCATGAAGTGGCAATAAACAATGACCTGATCCGTGAACTGCTGAAAAATGTCGATGCCCCGGCAAAGGAACCGATTAAGATTGTTTCTGACAATAAAGAAAATTATTTTGAACAGGACATCGTTCCGATCAATATCGTAAAAACGGGTGAAAGGGAGAAAAAATACATCGGAAGGGTAATCCTCCTGAGAAACATTACACCTTTCAAAGAGCTTGATTTTGCCAAAACCAATTTCATCGCCACCATTTCCCATGAGCTGAAAACCCCGATCTCCGCCATAAAAATGGGGGTCCAGCTGCTGGAAAACCAAAAATTCGGGGAGCTGAACGAACAGCAGAAAGAACTGCTGAAAAGCATTAATGAAGACGGGCAGAGGCTGCTGGATATCACCGGCGAGCTGCTGAATTTATCCCAGGTGGAAACCGGGAACATCCGCCTGACGATCGAAAACTGCCGGCCAAAAGAAATGGTTACCGCCGCCATTAAAAATGTTGAAAAACTCGCCGAGCAGAAAAACATTTCAATCATAACTGAATTTTTTACCGATGACCGGGATATGATCATGGCCGATTTCGATAAAACCGTCTGGGTGATAAACAATTTTCTGAGCAACGCCATCAAACATTCCTTCCAGGATGAAAGCATCAGTATCGTCGTGGAAAAGACGAATGAAATGATCCGGTTCAGCATAACGGATACCGGAAAAGGAATCGATGAAAAATACCACCGTCAGGTTTTCGACCGCTATTTCCAGGTGCCTGGCGAGCACCAGAACGGTACCGGTCTCGGCCTGGCCATTTCCAAGAATTTCATTGAAAAACAACATGGCGAAATTGGAGTTAAAAGTTCGCCAAACCAGGGAAGTACTTTTTATTTTGCGCTGCCTATGGTTTAGATAAATTTTTTATATTTGAAATTGAAATTCATTTGATTTAAATTACGCTGTCAAATACTTTTTTTCTTCTTTTTACCGCAGCAATTTTCATATTCGCTATCGGTAAAAGCATCTATTACTTTCTTGAAAAAAATAAAATTCTTAAAATCTGCAGGCACACAAATAGCATTGAACTGAAAAATATAAGCGGAACCATTTTTACCAATGAAGGAACTTTTAAGAAAAAATATGAATGGTGTTCTTTTGATATTCTGATCAATGATAACTCCATATTTTTGTTTTCAAAAGGTTTCAGTGTAATTCCTTTTCCAATTCCAACAGGAAAAATAACAGAAAGCCAACTCTGCTGAGGGAGTATAAGATAAGTTCAAATGCAGTACAACTGGTTTATTATCGTGAGTATCTTAACGCCAGAAGCAGAGAGATAACACTACAAAATCTCAATACCGAACAGGTATCACTTTTTGAAAGCTTATTAGAAGGCAAAAGCAGAAGATTTTATTGATATGAAAATAAAATTAATACCCGTTATTGAAATCGAAAATTATATTGAGGAAATACCCTTTCCCCCGTCCGGTCCTTATTGGGAATTTGCGGATGAATGGGAAGATTATCATCTTTCAACAAATTTACAAGCAGGCTTTTCTAATAACTTAAAATCCTATTCGAAGGGGTGCTCTTTTTACAGAATTAACGAGATCCCGGATTCCGATCTTTTAAAAGTTGTTCAAAAAGAAATCGATAGACAGAAAGATGAGGATTATCCTGAAATTGTGGAATTGGCCTGTCCGCTTACCGGAGGGTTAATTTTAAATATCGATGATGTTGATCTTTATTATCCGCAATGTTGCGGAGATTTATCTGCTATCCGAGATTGGAATAATCTGCTGTCTGATAAAGATTCTTACTTTTATATGGGACACCCTTCGCCAAGAATTATAAAAACGGAGAAAACCATTATTTTTGATTTTCTGAATTCTGAAATTCAGGAGCATTATGCACCACCCGTAAAGGAAGATCAGATTGAAATAGATAAGGATGCTTTAAGGATTGCGTTGGAAAAGGTAAACCAGGAGCTTCATCATTTTGCTGAAAGACTTGTTAAAATCAATGAGACCCAAAATCTAAATATTCCTGGTATAGACCGAACATTGGTTTATGGCAAGAATGATCAGTAAAGATATATTCTGAAAATTTTCTAAAAAATACTATCCAGAAAATAACTAATTTAGTTGACTGTATTAAATCTTATGACAACAGACCTGGCTCAACAATTAGCTGACTTCTGCGAAAAATTTAAACTTAAAGAAAGGACTTTTGAAAGCTTTGATGAGCTTTACCTGAAAAATTGTGAAGACGAAAACTTTTTCAACGGATACGAGAAGTGTGAATTAAAACCGGTTTTCGATGGCCATCGATTTAATATCCGGCATTCATTTCTTCCGCCTACAGTTGATACAAAAATCAGTCTGTATCCTGAAAACTCACTGGTTCCGGTAGGCTATTATACTTTACAGGTAGATTTCAACGGAGAAATCGTTGATGACTTTTTTGTCATTGAAAAAGAGAAATATGTGGAGTCGATCAATATGTTCAGTCATTTTCAATATTTAAATGAAAGTCTGCCGGTGGGCTATTTAAGAAGAAACATGCCCCAGTACCCATATGTTTCGTATCTTTCTCTGGCCGGAACCCTATTTATGAGTAAAAAGTTTGAAGCCTCAGGACGCTTTGTGCTCCGCGCTTATGTAAATCTTGAAGAGACAGGGGAAGCGTATTTTGAAAAGAATTTCCTTAAAAAATCCAAAAAGTTTTTGAAAATGCTGAAAAATTATTACATTGAAAAACAGTTGATTTCCCCTAAACTGAAGGCTGATTTTGAAAGATGGGGAAAATAAGCATTAATTATGGATCACTTTCAACTTATACTTAAAGAAAATATTAAAGTAATGATTACTTCCATTCATCAGGAAATCACTTATGATGGGCTGTTGGAAGGTTATCCGTGTGAAAAGGTCAATACCATGATCCTGCACAATACAAAAATAAAAGCCGGAAACCTGTTTTTTATGGATGAAATTTATATGATTGAACCCTTTATAAAAGTAAATAGGAACCAATCCGGTTCTTTCGGTAAAATGATGGAACTTCCAATGGTTACCTGCATGGCTACATTGATGTGCCGGGATGTGTTCCGTGATCAGGATAAGCATTTTTCAGCTCTAACCGTCATCTGGTTTCAGGATCAGTATGCGTTTCCCATTCAGGAAAATATACTGGAAAAAATAACGGCCGTACCTTTTAAAGAAGTTTGCCGCGAATTTGATTATTAACAAAACCATGAGTCTACAGGATATTTATCAAAACACTATACAATTCGCTGCACAGAAGCATACCGAGATTAATCAGACCATTCCGGGGACCAACCTTCCGTACGTTGTCCACCTCAGCAACGTAGCGATGGAAATTCTGGTAGCTGCAGGACAATCGGAATCTTTTAATACAGGGTTTGCCATTCAGGTGGCTTTGCTTCATGATGTTCTGGAAGATACCGGCGCTACTTTTGAGGAACTGAGTGAAAAATTCGGGAGAACGGTCGCCGAAGGTGTTTTGTCGCTGACTAAAAATGTAGAGCTTCCGAAAGATGAAAGGATGGCCGACAGCCTCAAAAGAATCAGGCAGCAGCCACGGGAAGTTTGGGCCGTAAAGCTGGCCGACCGGATCACGAATTTGCAGGCACCTCCTCATTTCTGGATTCCGGAGAAGATTGAAAAGTACAGACAGGAAGCCACGATGATTCTTAAGGAACTCCGTGGCGGAAACACTTATCTGGAAAACCGGCTGCAAAGGAAAATTGAAGAGTATAACGCAGATTAATTAAAATGAAACCTACCTTCTTCCCTACTCCTCAGGAATTCAGGCAGTGGCTTGATCAAAACCACCAGACCGAAAAAGAACTGCTGGTGGGATTTTACAAAGTCGGAACCGGGAAACCTTCGATAACCTGGCCGGAATCGGTAGACCAAGCTTTATGCTTCGGATGGATCGACGGGGTGAGAAGATCGATTGATGAGGAAAGCTACAGCATCCGGTTTACCCCCAGAAAGCCGACCAGTATCTGGAGTGCCGTCAATATCCGGAAAATGGAAGAACTGACCACCACCGGACTGATGACTGAAGCCGGTCTGAAAGCTTTTGCCTTACGAAAAGAAGAAAGATCGGCAATCTATTCCCATGAAAAAGAATCTGCTGTACTCGATCCGACATTTGAGAAACAGTTTAAGGCCAATAAGAAAGCCTGGGAATTTTTCAACAGCCAGGCTCCGTCCTACAGAAAAGTGATGCTGCACTGGATCATGGGTGCCAAACAAGAGAAAACCCGGGTCTCAAGACTGGAAAAGACGATCCGGGAAAGTGAAATGGGAAAAAGGGTTTTGTAAAGATGAAAGTTTTATCATATATGTTAATTGCTTTGCTGCTGTCCTGTTCTAAGGAAAAGGTCATCACCATGCAAAAGGTAGACATCGGAAATGTTCATTTTGAATACCCTTCCGATTGGAATCTAACTACCCTGAAAGGGATCGACTCCTACATTTCTTATCTATCAAAAGATGAAGATACCCTGTGGATAGAATACGGCTGGTATAACGCTAAGATATACAATTATCCGCTGAAGAATAATCTTTTTAAACAGATTACTATTGATGGCAGAGAAGCGATTTTGGAAACTTCCAGAAACAGCATAGGAGGATTTGCTTCTCTTTATATTCCGAAGACCGACTCTTTAAGCGGACTTTATATACGTAACAGAAAAGGAAATATAAAAGAAGTCTTGAATATTTATAAGACAGTCCGAATCGATAACCCTAAGAGAAAACAGTTTTTAAATTTCGATTCAAAAAGTTATAAAACCAAAAGCTCACCGCCAGGAATTGTTGTATACGAGAACAACTGCCTGAATTGTCACTCCGAATACCGATATATGATCGGTCCCGCATTAGACTTTAATTTAATACGTTCAAAAAGTAAGCAGTGGATGAAACAGTATATTGCAACTGATAAAAAATCCGGTGAAAGCGCGACCGAATGTTCGCAAATTAAAGATTCCCATCAGATCAATGAAATAATGAAATACATATACAGGGGTAATCTGTCAGATTAAACCTCATAGGTTTTGAAAACCTATGAGGTTTGTAGAACTCCAATCGATATTGTTGGTAATTGTCTGGTTTTTCCCTTAGATTGTCATACATTTGAAGCTTTAAATAAGCAACCGACAGATATGGAAACATTAGATTTTTGGGTAGGGAATTTTCAGAGTGAGGAAGATTTTTATGATTTTGTAGAGGAAGATGAAAACTATTATCTCCTTGAAGAATCCGATGACATCCATATTTCGAAATTTGCGGCTTCGCAGGATACGGTCTGGCTTGACCATGACTTTGTAGAATATGGTTTTGAGGCCGGAAACCGTACGATTTACGAAAAGTTCGCCGATTATTCCTTTGCTGAGCAATGGCTTCCGATCCTTGTCAACAGGCTGAATGAAATCAACCTGAAATTTGAAGTGAACTGCATTATCTTTTTAAACCGCGGGCAGGTTCCGAAGCCGGTTTCGGTAGAGGATGACTTTTTCTCGCTGGCCTATGTGGGCGGTATTGAATTCAGTGTCTGAGCATGAAAGAAAATATTGCTAATCATCAAAATCTCCTGAGCGTTTTTGCCATACTCAGAAAATATGGAATCATCACAAATAAAGAGATTACGGATTGGGCGGATGCTGTTCTGGCTTCGGAAGCAGCTTCTGACTATGCATTCATTGAAATTTCCACCTCAGCCAGCACCCACAACCTGATTAAAATTCTTGAAAAAAATGCGATGAATAAAAATACTGAAATGGTGTGCCGGGTCATTTTAGGAATTATCTATCATCTGCTTACAGAGAATTTGATAGCGTTTAAAGACAGCCTGCGGGTTATCTCCGAAATTTCCTATGAAGAAGGACTCACGGAAGACGAACAGTTCCTCCTGTACGGTTATTCAGAATTTTCGTCTTATGAACTCCAGGGTGAATATGACGGCTTCCGCCTCTACAGGGAAAACTTTTTTGAATTTCTAAGTCTCTATAAAAATTTTACTTTAACAAACCACAGGGAATGGTCTTCCATCCATGAAACACTATTGACTGAACTTTCCGAAAAACTTGAAATGGTAAAAGGAAATTATCCTTACTAAAAGTGTTTCACCGTCTTTTGTGATCCGGAAATAGTCAGCTTTCAAAAGACAGCAAAATTACGGTATTGATGAAGCAGTAAAGCAGTTTACCCCCGATCATCAAAATGGTATTTTATCAGACGGCCTAACGGGTTGATTCTTTTATTTCTAGTTAAATTTTAATCCAACTATTTCAGATACGTTAACCGCGATAGCAAAATCCGTATTTTTGCGGTTCCATGAATATTTACTCTGCCTTACAGATCGGCGATTACCACCTCAACCACTGTGAAGATTTCCTGATCATTAAATCCATTGGAAGTCATAAATTACTCTGTGCCGTAATGGATGGCTGTTCTACTGCTATGGAAAGCCAGTTTGCATCTGCTCTCACCGGAAAAATCCTCCGCAAAATCTGTACAGGCAAAAGTTATGAAGAAATGTATCGCAAGAATGGCCAAAATCCTCTCGAAGAAGAACTGAAGGATATCCTGAAACATCTTTTTAATGAAATGGCAGCAGTAAAAAATGCATTGCTTTTGGATGAAAAGGAACTGCTGACTACACTAATTCTTCTTCTGTATGATCAAAAAGAAAATCAGGGAATGGTCTTGTGCATCGGAGACGGATTGGTCTGCATCAACGGAAAAATCACTGAATTTGAAAATGGCAACAAGCCTGATTATTTTGCCTATCATCTTAAAGAAGATTTTGAAAACTGGTATCAGAAACAGACCCAGATCATTATTTTTGATGACCTTCAGGACGCTTCCATTGCCACCGATGGCATCGGTACATTCTCTAAGATGAAAAAAGCAGATGCAGAGGAAAACATTCATCCGGTTGAGTATCTTTGTATTGACAATGAATATTATGATTCCAGGGAAATGCTTTTCCGGAAACTGAAAAAACTGGAACATCATTACGGAATGAAACCAACGGATGATCTGGCTGTGATAAGAATCATAAAATAAACACCCATGAAAACATTTACCCTCACAGGCGGGGCGAGGATCGGAAGAGCCAATGCCACCTATCCTTTTGCAAAACTGTATGCTGATGAAAATATGCTGAAAATAAATGCCTCCCTCGTAGGAAATCTTATTTTTCAGCCACAGGATATTATCTCAATAAAACCTTATGCTTCGGTTCCTGTAATCGGAAAAGGCATTAAAATTCTACACAGGGTTGACAATTACAACAAACATGTGATTTTCTGGACCATGACCGATCCTGAGACTGTTATAGGTGAAATTGAAAAGACGGGATTTCTGGAAAAAACAAAATTTCCTTTATCTGAAAAAGATATACATATCATTCAGCAGCAAAAACAGGGTGGATTTCCGTTGAAGCCGTGGGTGAAAGTTCTTTTTCCCATCGTCTTGAATTTCCTTTTCCTGTATGATTTTATCCCTTTCTTTTTGGGCAAGGATGAAGGAAATCCTTTTGGTTTCGGAGTGTATTCAGCCTTAGGTTTGCTTTTCGCCGCCGCTTTGCTCACCTTAATTCCGGAAGGTTTCCGGAAACTGATTTTAAAGGAAGGCAAAACACTGGATGATGTAAAAAAGTCTGCGGTTTTCATCGTATTGATTAGCGGAGTCTTGTTTGCTGCTTTTCTTACCATTGCTTTATCTTAAATCATCGGAATGGTTTCAAAGAAACTGATCATGATCAACAGTATGATTCTGATGCTTATTTTTTGCGCTTATATTTCGGCAACCGTTTTTATAAATTATCCTTGATACATAAGTTTCTGGAATTATATCGAATGGCGTGATATTCTATACTTTCTGATAGTGCTCGCTTTCCTGGCTTTGGTTTCCCGGATGATCAGTACCTTGAACATCAAAAATCTTACTGCCCATAATTGATTTCTTCTAGTTTACAGCATATTGTGTAGTTTCTTAAGAGCCGTATCTTGAAAAAAGAAACGGAAAATGCTGGAAAGAGAGAATGTAAAAAGAGATTAAGGAGATAAAAAATTGACTATAATTGAAACATTACGGAATCCCATAAGTATATTGATGATCCGCAATATAAATTTGTGGCATAAATAAAACTATATGTCATTAATTAAGTGTCCTGAATGCAGTAATCTTATAAGCGATACTGCTTTACAATGTCCCAAATGTGGCTATTCTATCAAAGATAATCCCAGTAATATTCAAAAGATTATTCCCAAAGCCAATAATAACCAGTATCCCAGTACGCAAAAACCAAATAACGGTTGTGTAATAGCAGTATTAATTTTTATTGTTTTTGGATTTTTGGTCTTTATAGTTGATAAATGTTCAAGTTCCACAAGCAATATCAACAAAGATTCCGCTACGGCTATTGAAACAAATGTTTCCAGAGAAGACAGCATTAGAAATCAGGCCCGGATGGATAGCATTAAAAAACAGGAAAAAATTGAGGAAGAAAAATTTATGAAAACCAAAGCAGGAAAAATTTATAAAAAACATCCCGAGTGGTCAAAAGAAGATTGCATCAATGTCTCAAAAAACAGAATATGGATTGGAATGCATTATGACATGTTGGTATATGAACGAGGCAGGCCAGATGATGTAAATACATCAAATTATGGAGATGGACCAAGCTATCAGGCGTGTTGGCATGATTACCAGGCATCCTGCTTTTATTTTGATGAAAGCCAAATTATTACTTCGTATAATTAAAATCATAAAAACGTGTGAAGCTCAGAAAATAACATGCCCATAAAATTTAAAAATGCTTTTATGCTGGGAAAAAGCCAATAAATAATAAGAGACTGCCAATTTTCCGACAGTCTCTTTCTTATATTTTAAATGCAATTAATGCGCTTCCAGCCAGTTCTCTCCCACTCCTACTTCCACCAATAGCGGAACCTGGGTTTCAATGGCATTTTCCATTTCCATTTTGATGATGTTGATGGCCAGTTCCACTTCTTCTACCGGAGATTCGAAAACCAATTCGTCATGAACCTGCAAGAGCATTCTGGTCTGCAGCTTTTCTTTTTCAAATTCTTTCTGGATCTTGATCATCGCCATTTTCACTACATCGGCGGCACTTCCCTGGATCGGAGCGTTAACGGCGTTCCTTTCGGCATGGGCACGAACGACAAAGTTACCGGAACTGATGTCTTTCAAGTGGCGTTTTCTTCCCAGAATGGTTTCTACGTAACCTATTTCACGGGCCTTTTTCACCTGATCCGCCATGTACGCTTTCAGCTTGGAATAGGTTTCGAAATAGGCTTCGATCATCTGTTTGGCCTCACTTCTGGATAAACCGGTCTGCTCTGCCAAAGCAAAGGCACCCTGTCCGTATAGAATCCCGAAGTTCACGGTTTTGGCCTGGCTTCTCTGGATTTTGGATACTTCTTCCAATGGAATATTGAAGAGTTTCGCCGCAGTAGAAGCATGAATATCTTCCCCGTCCTGGAAGGCTTTGATCATATTATCTTCGCCGGAAATTTCCGCAATCAGGCGCAGTTCGATCTGCGAGTAATCGGCAGAGATAATCTTTTTCCCTTCGCCAGCCACAAATGCTCCCCGGATCTGCTGGCCTCTTAACGTCCGGATCGGGATGTTCTGAAGGTTCGGGTTGACACTCGCCAGACGGCCTGTCGCAGCTGTGGTCTGGGAGAAATTGGTATGTACCCGGTTGTCCGATTTTTCAATCTGGGACGGCAGGGCATCCACATAGGTTGATTTCAATTTCTGATACGTCCTGTATTCTAAAATATGCTGGATGATTTCATGCTTGGTGGCAAGTTTTTGAAGGATATCTTCCGAAGTGGCATACTGTCCCGTTTTGGTTTTCTTGGCTTTCGGGTCCAGCTGAAGCTTTTCAAACAGGATTTCACCGAGCTGTTTTGGGGAGTTGACGTTGAATTCTTCTCCGGAAAGTTCAAATATTTTGGCTTCCAGCTGTCTCAGGTCGTTTTCCAGGTCAATACTTTCCTGTGCCAGCCACTTTTCGTCCAGGGAAATTCCGGCAAGCTCCATTTTTGCAAGGACTTCCATCAGTGGCATTTCGATGTTGAAGAAAAGGTCTTCCAGGTTTTCCTTTTTCAGCTGTGGGGCGAAAAGTTCATACAACTGGAAAGTAACGTCGGCATCTTCTGCTGCGTAATCGGTTTGGGTTCTCAGGTCCGCGTCCCGGAAGTTGCCCTGGTTTTTGCCTTTCTTTCCGATGATGGTCTCAATGGAAACCGGTTTATATCCCAAATAGATTTCAGAAAGGTAATCCATTCCGTGTCTTCCGTCCGGGTTCAGGAGGTAATGGGCGATCATGGTATCGAACATGGCTCCTTTTACCGTGATGTCATACTTCCTGAGGATCTTATAATCGAATTTCAGGTTATGAGCGACTTTAACGAGGTCTTCCTTTTCAAAGAACGGCCTGAAAATCTCCAGGGTCTGCAGCACTTCTCCCTGATCTTCAGAAAGCGGAACATAATAGGCCAGCCCTTTTTTGTAGGAAAAGCTCATGCCCACCAGTTCGGCTTCCAGTTCGTTCAGTGAGGTAGTTTCGGTATCAAAACATACGACCCGCTGCTGTAAAAGATTTCTGACAAGCATTTTCTGGGCTTTCGGATTATCGACGAACTGATACAGATGGTCATTGTGCTCAATGGTTGATTTCGTTCCGGCTGCCTGGTCCATTTCTTCGTACGTCGCAAAAAGGTCCAGCTGGCCGACTGCCTGTGCTACTTTTTGTTGTGGTGTCGTTGTTTCGGTAACGGCTTGTTCCTGTGCCATATTTACGCTTCCGGTAACCACCGGTGCAAAAGCCCGGAACAAATTATCGTACAGCCTTCTGAATTCGATTTCATCAAAGACCTCTTTTACTTTTTCAAAATCCGGGGTTTCCAGGTCATACTGTTCCTGGTGGAATTCTATCGGTGCATCACAGATAATAGTTGCCAGTTTTTTGGACAGGATGCCGCGCTCTGCCGAAGCTTCCACTTTTTCTTTCAGCTTTCCTTTCAGTTCGTGGGTATTCGCCAGCAGGTTTTCGATGCTGCCGTATTCTTTCAGGAATTTCATCGCCGTCTTTTCTCCGACGCCTTCCAGTCCGGGAATGTTATCGACGGCATCCCCCATCATCGCCAGGAAATCTATAACTTGTTTAGGCCGTTCGATCTGGTATTTGGCTTTTACTTCATCCACTCCTAAAATTTCCACTTCGCTTCCTTTCAGTCCGGGTTTGTAAATTTTTATCTTATCGGTCACCAACTGGGCAAAATCTTTGTCCGGCGTTACCATAAAGGTCGTATAACCTTCCTTTTCAGCTTTGCAGGCGATGGTTCCGATCACATCATCCGCTTCATAGCCTGGCACACCCAAGATCGGGATGTGCATGGCCTGCAGAATCCGGTGGATGTAAGGGATCGCTGCAGTAATGGCTTCCGGTGTTTCGCTCCGGTTGGCTTTGTACTCAAGAAAATCGGTGGTTCTGACACTGGCTTCCCCTACATCGAACACAACGGCAAGGTGGGTGGGTCTTTCCCGGCGGATCAGTTCGATCAGTGAATTGGTGAAACCGAAAATAGCCGAGGTATCCAATCCCGCACTCGTAATCCGCGGGCTTCTGATCAATGCGTAATATCCCCTGAAAATCATTGCATAGGCATCGATAAGAAAGAGCCTTTTATCCTGTGTTGCGTCCATATTTTCCATAAGGAACAAAGATAAGGAATTAGTTTTCTTTTTATCCAACTGAAACCGGAAATTCGGGGAATATTGAACTTGGTTGAGGGTCGTTTGTTTTGATTTTGTTTATATTTAAACCACAGATTACACGGATTTTCACAGATGATTATGTTTAAATTTTCAATAAGGGCTTTCTATTTTTTTGTGTAGGTATTTTGTTCGTAATGAAATTGATTACTAAGATACTGCAACAAACAGTCATAAAAAAACCCGGATTTTTAGCCCGGATTGAACGGCCTGTCTGAGCTCTTTTTGTAAGCCCGGAAAAAGCCCCGGCACAAAAAAGCGAGTAGTGAAAGCCGGAAACAGCTCCTGAAAAAACAGGTATTTGGAGAGTGAGCGGTGAATGGTAAAAATAACAGCCAGTAGCCAAAATTAAAAAAGACCCCGGATGAGGTCTAGTATGGTTGATTAATCGATTTCGGCTTTCAGGAAGAGATCCTGGATCTGCAATTCGTTTTCGCAGGTTTCTTTAAATCCGGTGATGAACTCCTTTAGTTTTTCCGGATTTTCGGAATAGGCACAGAACATATCCGCTTCTGGGTCGAACTTAATGTCTTCGGCTAAGTCAGGCCTTTTTTCTTCGAGGAACACTTTTGCGAGCGAGGCCCAGTCGTAACCGTTTCCTTCAAAACCTTCATCTTTCCGCCACTCGAAAATTTCGGGTTTATAAGTTCCGGCGTTTAAACATACTGAAAAAGTTTTGTCTGAGGCTACCCAGAAAAAGGGCTTGATGGCCGTTTCAAAATTGTAGGCTTCCATACTTTTAAGTTTGATTTAGTTTAAGTCTACTAAAGATACGGAATTTCTTTTTTGCCCGGAATTTTATAACATTTATTAACGTTTCCTCAAATTTTGATCAGCTTCACTTTACTTATCGATTAATTGACGCCGTTTCCAGTGAATCTAAGATCTGAAGGTTCCGTTTGCTATTCGGATTACCCAGCTGGTCTGCTTCCAGAAGATGCTGTTTTGCTTTATTGAAATTTTTTGTCTGAAGATAACAGTAACCTAAAGAATTCTGTATTTTACCATTGTCTTCAGGACTGTATTTATCTTTATTCCGGACTGCTTTTTCAAAATTCAGGATGGCATTCTCATAATCATTCAGTTCGAGATAGGAAGATCCTAATCCCATGAAAGCGTCCGGATACTTGTCTTTATTTATCCGTTCAAAGTAAAATATCGCCAGTTCATATTGTTTTTTTCCGTGCGCTTCCCAACCATCCTCGTAAAATTGAGTATCGCTGTCTGTAAAAATTGAGTTCTTAGCAATCACTACTATTAAGCCTATTGCAATAATTCCAACGATTATCAATACGATTTTCTTCATTTTTCTAGATGATAAAATTTATAATATTTATAGCTGATAATGTCCAAAAGATATAATCATGAATTTTACCTGACTTATCCTGCTCATCCGTTTTGCCGGCATCGGTAATTTTCATTTTCTTCAACAAAAATAATAGTATGGCCGGAGCAACAAGAAAGACAGCGAATATCCACCATTTGTAATTAAACTTCCAAAGATCGGCCCACAGCAAAAAAGCATTTGAGTCCGTACCTATTTTCCTTAATCCGAAAAACGGTACAGGTTCGTTTTTATTAAGCGGATTTCCCAAAATATCTTTTTCAGGGCCTATTTCCCTGCTCTTTATTTTGGCATAATCTTTTTTCCTGAGATAAAAGGAAATATCAACATAAGCTTTTTTTTCATCAATGCCCCGGAGCCATGTATTGATTCCCTCAAATATACCCGGATATGTTCTGCTGATCCGGATATTATCTTTTATAAAGTTATAGGTTACTGTTGTGCTTCGCCGGCTTGAGTATACCTCTATCTGGTTTTCTGCAGCTTTCCATGATACCTTTTGAATATATGAAAATTCCTGAAAAGTTATTATAATGGTATAGCATGTATAAATTCCCCATAAATACATACATAACGGTAGTATAAAATTCAGATTCTTTTTTTTCATTTTAGTCTTTGCCTGCCAGCACCGTTATTTTTGCCCGTGCTGCCGCTTCCTCGTTCTGTAAAGCTTCTATCAAATCGTCGGCCTGCCCTTTCAAAAGAAAATTTGTTATTCCTTTATAAGCATCCTGAAGCAGCCCCATATAAAAGCCTCCTCCCTGAACTCCTCCTTTTGCGCCCCCTTTGGACGGATCGAACCCAGGCCTTCCAAAATTATCTTTTAATGCTCCTATGCCCGCTGTTCCGGCTAAAGCAGCCGAGCCTTTTAAAGATAAATTATTTTTTACATATTGAGAATTTTGAGTAAATTGGTTTTCTTCGATAATCTGATATCTTCCTCCGTAATCCGAACCTGTAACTACCCGGTAAGTTGGTCCGACCTGAGAATTTCTTCCCGCAATTGCCCCGTCTATTCTATTTACTGATGAGGTTTGCGTTGCTCCTCTCTCTTCAATATCATCCAGACGGACAGATTGTGTTGTTGTCTGCTCATAATAGGTAGAGGTTCTGTTTCCAACCGCATCTTTTCCTACTCCCAATGCTCCGCCCACATCATTGGTATGCTCATAAAGAGCTTTATCCCCTGCAGCATTTGCAATCCTGTAATTTCCTACGATTTTATCAGGGTCCGTTTCGAAGCCGTCAACATAAGTTTTTACCGTGTTTCCGTCTCCGGTAGGCACAACAGAATAAATGCCTCCTTTGGCCTGATCGATACCCCAGCCAACCGCATAAGCTGTTCCTGTTGCTAAAACCGCACCACCGACATAATTTAAACCTGCCTTCCAACCGAATTTTGCAAAGGTGCCGATGGCTGTGGAACCACTGGTGCCGATGGCTGCTAATGCGGGATACAGTAAGTAAGAAAGAGCAATGACGCCTACCGTATTAATGGCCGTTCTTCCTATCGTAATATCCGTGAATTCATCTGCTGCTTTTTCGGAAAACAAAATCATGACATTCCCCCCAAGCCGGCATGGAATCTGAGAGTTTTCCAATAAAGGATGTTTTCCTACAGTCAGTACATTGGTATCAAAAGGAGTCCAATCGTGAAGCAGCATTCCACAGATTGACGGAATTAAGGATATTCCGGCACCCGCTGCAGCACCTGCAGCAGCAATGGCAGCTACCGCCAATGCTCCTCCGGAGACGATGGATCCGGCTACCAGTGCAATTCCTGCTACGGCACCGATAATGGCACCTGCAACGATCATTTTACCACACATGAAGTTTCCGCCCGGCCTGTCATCCACCGTCGCTTTGAGATAACCGCCCGCAATGGTCACTTTAGACTGGCTGGTCACTTTTATCTGCTGCTTTTTCATTCCATTGGAGCATACCAGCCATGCTCCGTCAGGTACATATAGTTTAGCCATTTGCGTTAATTTTTACTAAGTTGTATGGTATGTTCCGTAAGATGGGTATATTTTCTGCTGGCCTGTTCTTTTATCTTTGAATGGCACAAAAGCATTTTTCCCTTTTGAACATCAAAATGATATTCGAGAGACCAGGTAAACGAATAATCAAAATGTTCCTGTAAAAAATCTTTCAGCTTGGTATTATAAATATTTCTCAGATGATTGTTTTTATCAGGGTCTGCTTCGGAATAAAATTTTATCTTTAAAATATCCCCGTCTTTTTCCACTTTCCGCTTGGTGAGGATCATTACGCTCTCATTGGCAAAAACCTGTGAGATATATTGTTGTTTTCCCTGCTCAATGAAGATGCCAGGATCAGCATATTCATAAAACAGATCATTAAGAAATAAAGTATAGAGCAGGTTATTTTTTATCAATGGCAATGTATCACTGAAATCCCTGTCTCCGCCTTCTATCATATTTTTCTCTTCAAATGTATTTCCCAATTCAGGTTGTAATTCATTTTTAAGCATATTCCATCTTTCCGTGATTTCTTCCTGATTTACCAATGATTCTACACCGCCTTCTTGAGAAAGCCCGATGACCAAGTGTTCCAAGGGTTTATTAAACTTCTGCATATATTCTGCAAACTGCCGGTAAATGGATTTGATATATTTTACCTGATGCAATTTTTGCTGAATAGCGCCGTAAAAAATCCCATCTTTTTTAAATTTCCTGAATTCCCACACCATTTCTGTTTCAGAATCTATCATGCTGCTTCCGGAAACCTGCATATCAATTTTCTGTAAAATCAGATACTTATCATTATCTGTTTCTTTTTGTCTTAATGCCACTTTTTCAGAAGACAAAAGATCTTCTTTTTTCTTTTTTAAAACTTCTACAGAATCCGGAATTATAATGAAAGTGGACCAGGCGGGTAAAGAATTGTCTTCTTTGATCCATTCATGAGGTCTCGAAGATTCATTATGATATTTTTTAATTTCAGAAATGGATAATCCTAATTCTTCAGCTATTGAAGCCAAAGTGTCTCCATTTTTTACATAATATCTATTCGGTTCCAATGTTTATTTTAATTTTCTATGATTTGACTTCCTTCAATTGTCGTACTTCCATTAAAAATAGCTTTTGAGCTTCCACTGCCTTTAATTTCAACGATAGGACTGGTTACTGAGATTTTACTTTCAGTAATAATAATCTCGCTGCTGCCGACCTTTAACTTAATCTGTTTAACACCTGTAAGATCAATGGTTCCGGTATTATCCATGGTGAAAACACTTTGCCCCTTTCCTACTTCAACTTTATGGGTGTTCCCTATATCCGCTATATGATCGCAGCCGACCTCCAGCTTTTTATTGTTTCCAACTTTATCCGTTTTATTGTTTCCTACGGTTTTAGTGCTGTCATTATTAGCATTGTGAACGACATTTCCCGCACCGTCAAACTTCATATTCGCTCCGCCCTGATCGGTAAGGAATACCGAGCCTTCGCCATCATTGAGCTCCAGCTTGTTGCCGCTCCGGGTACTCAGGCTTTTGATGTTGTTGCCGGTACCGCCGCCTGCTCCCACCTGGCCGTGGAACATTCCACCCATAACGAAAGGCCGGTCGGGATGCTGATGTACGAAATTGACGATCACCTGATCGCCGACTTCAGGAATTGCCATAAACCCTCTGTTTTTGCTGACTTTATCGCTGGCTCCCGCATCCGGTGTCATCACACGGATGAATTCTGTGGTATCCTGCCCGTTCTGCCAGTCGAATCTTACCTGCACTCTTCCCTGGTTAAGCGGATCGGCATTGGAAATCACCTTTGCAAACTGGGGTTCGGCCCTCGGAATTTCAAATTCGGGGCGCGGGATATATTCGCAGTCAGCGGCTATGGCTTCAAAAGTTCCGGTATAATAACCGCGGGCATCGACCTCATGATAAACTTCTGTCATCAATATTTTGGTAAAATAGGAAGTATCGTTTGTTTCCGATTTTCTCATCTCAAGATCTACCGGACAGCCAGGGTAGAGAAAAGGCACCGTCGTGGTGCCGGACGTTACAAAAACCTCAGCTGCCCTGCTTCCTGCCGTTCCTTTCTGTGATGCATCAATATCCATAAATGATGCTGCTTTTATAGGAGCAACCCTCAGTGAAGGCGTTGTGAATGTTTTTTCTGAAATTTCGTAGGCTCTCCGGGCAATGTCTGAAGCATGGGTAATTTTAGAGCTTCCGGTAGTTAATCTTTCGTTTTTACTG
Source organism: Chryseobacterium sp. sg2396 (assembly GCF_042610505.1). Classification (NCBI taxonomy): domain Bacteria; kingdom Pseudomonadati; phylum Bacteroidota; class Flavobacteriia; order Flavobacteriales; family Weeksellaceae; genus Chryseobacterium; species Chryseobacterium sp. sg2396. Next base: position 178,171 of record NZ_JBHGAQ010000007.1, read on the forward strand.
CTGTTATAACCATAAAAACTCGGATTGACGTGCTGTGCTTTCATCCTGACTTTTACATCATTCACACTGCTTCCATAGATAAGCTTGATGGGCTTTTCCTGCGGTGGGAGCTTTCCGAAATGCAGCACTTCCCCGTCATAGTAGAACTGTTCGCCATAGGCTTCTGCTATCCGGGCTAAATAATTGTAATGGGTTTCTTCATACTGTGAACTGTAAGACACATTGCCATGCCGTGCATCAACCCTGAAATCAAATTTCCCCTGTCCGAGTCCTTCTTTCATAATATGATCGGCGATGCTGTTCAGGCTGATTTCCCCGGCTCCGCCAAAACTCTGGATATGGGGAGCAGCATCCAGAAGAATGGTTGGGCTGCAACCTGTTAAGACAATATTACCGAGACTTCCTTTTTCCTGGCTGAATCCCACTTCGGTAATAACCCCGACAAAACTTCTTTCAGGGCCTTCCTCAATATCTTTGTATTTAAAAACGACCGTTATTCTTTTGCCTAGAAAATTCTGTGCTTCCTCAAGATTATGGTTTTCTGCATTTCCCAAAGAATCGTGGGCCAGCATCAGGCTGAATTCGTGATGTCTGACAGCACTCTGCTTTAAGTGGAAATGTTTGAAATGCACGATGGTTTTTCCTTCTACGACAATATCCAACTTTACCACACGGTTGATGCCGTGGATCTGACTTTCGGGAATAGCTTTGGCGTTATGTATTTTAGAAGTAGGCTGCTGAGACCAGACTTTATTTTCTATCACGTCCGGAGTATTGGGCTGCAACTTTTGATTCAGCAGCATTCCGGAAGTTCCTGAAACAACTCCAGTGTATGCCTGTGCCTGCGTCAGTTTCTGTGTCGTCTTTTGAGCAGAATCATCTGTACTTTCCTGAATTTTTTCGGCAGCTTTGTTTACTGCCTGATCTGTTGCCGTCTCCTTTCTCTCTTTAAGAGATGCAGGGGCGGAAGATTTTCCTGGAGAAAGTATTTCAGGAGGGTTACCATGCTTAAACATACCTTATAATTTAATTGATTCGATGTGTTTTATTTTGTGCTGAAATTTATTTGAAAGAATCAAACAAATTTTTATTAATCAAATTTCAAAACCGATCACCGGTCTAAGGATCAAATTGAAATAATGAGATCATTTAATTTCAAAAAAAAACAGAATAGCTACTCTATTGAGCTATGCTATTCTGTAACCAATTTTATTTTACTAAGATGATTGTAGGTTTAGTTGCTGTTTCCTCCTGGCCACAAACCTTTATAATTGGAGTTTCCGTAATCAATGCTTTCTGCACTTACCACAAAGCTGATCAGCATGCTGTTTTCGTCTACAGCGTCAAAATCCACTTCGTGCTGGATCACGTAACCATTTTCCCAGGTCAGGGTAATCAGGGTTCCTTCTTCGTGGGATTTGTTAAAAGTAATTTCACCGGTTGTCGGTTTGTATTTTCCGTTCAGTAAGCTTTCTAAGATATCTGATTTTTCAGTAGCTTCTACCGTAAGTTTAATCAGTGCATTGGAAGGATCTGAAGCGACTCTGCCGGAAACATCCGTAGATCTTGATACGCTGTAGTTCAGCTTTAATAATTTTTGTCCTTCTCCGCCATTGAATTTTAAGATTCCTCTTGAATTTGCTGCCATGATGGTAAATTTTAATCGTTAATATTTTGTGATTTGGTTGATTTGTTGAGTCAAAGATAGGCTAGTTATTTTTAACCTAAAAATATTTAAACTATAAATTCATCTTTTGTAGTAATACTACGATTTGAAGTCGTAATTCTACGACACTGGAAATAATAAATAACATAACCGATTAAAAACCATTACATTACACATAAAAAAATTACTAAAAACAACTAAAAATTTACACAAAGAAGAGATTTATTAATATTAATTTAAGATATTTTTGATAATTTTTAACATATCCAAATTAAAATATTCAGATAAAAATTTCCGGAAAGCTACACTGTCCGGAATGAATTTTATATATATCTTAAATGGAATCAGATTGATAGAAATTCTATCAAATCTTTATTTATCTCTCTGATTTTTTTTATTCAATCAATCGCTTCATCAGCAGGTTATTTATACGATTCCTTAAACTTAAATTCGCTTTTATAAATTCTGGTACTGTCAACTTCTACCGGTTGATTGTTGATCATGATCTGCATGCTGTTGTTATCAAGGGCTATTTTGAAATCAAGCTTAAAATCCTTTCCTAAACATGCGCTGCCTGATTTCTTCTCTCGCCTGCGAAATGTTGAAAACATTTTATCTGCGTACTTTTTATCATCTTTTATTACCTCAGCCTGGAATTCACCCAGCTGCACCGATACATAACCGTAGCGGAACCAGATAACGACCATTCCTTTAGGAGGAAATCCGAAAATAAGAGGTGGCAAATCTATAATAATACTTTCCGAGTTTATTATACTTTTCATAATAATCCGGTTCTAATATTTGTAGAAATGACTATCTATAGCTTTCTTTATAATCTCCTTCCCACTGATAAATCCGAATGCTGTCGGATTGCAAGGGCTGGCCATCCAGTAAAAGTTCTACTGAATTGTTATCGGAAGCTATTTTTATCTGAAGTTCTATCTTATTACCGGCTTTCTTGAAAGCTTCATTCGTTTTTTTCCAATTGAAAAATGCCCGTGCATTGAACTTTTCATTTTTTGCCTTACCGGTTTCCCAGAAAAAGACCATTTCCTTTGGTACTGCCCTTTCTTTGTATGGAATATCTAAAACCCAGGGCCGCAAAGCACTTTCTTTCTCTCCGTTATACGTGTAATTTAATACTTCAAACAAACGGAACTTCGGGTTTTCAGAAGTTACCACAGGCCGCCAATTATAGCGCTGCCTATAGCTATCCCATTCTTCCGGTGAAGCGTCGGGCATAGCCAGTTCTTTCCTGGCCTCTTCAAACCGTTCAGGACTAATCCGGTACATCTGAAGATATTTTTCTTTAGCCTTGGCAATAGCTGCCTTATCAGTGATCACCTTTGCCTGATAACGCCCCAGCTCAATGCGCGTATTTCCGAAATTCAGCCATACGACAACCATCCCTTTGGGAGCAAAACCGAAAACAAGCGTACTGAAACTGTCGTAGGCATTTTCATCGTTTTTAGCTGTATATCCTCTCCCCAGTCTTTTGTATTCTTTGGTTTCTCCTTCCAGATCATCCCATCTTGCATAAGCCCTTTCCATATAATCTTTTATTTTATCTTGAGGAAAATCAATATTGAGATGGTAGAATAGATCTTCGTATCTGGAATAATAAGTGATATCCGCACCTACCGGCGTACCATATTGTTCCGTCCACATCGAGCCGGAGTCGCCCCAACTACCTGATGAGCTGCCATAAGGCAGGCCCGCATGATTCCCTTCCAAAGTCTTTACCTTATCAAAAACCGGTGTTACTTCATATTTATTATCAGGTTGAGAGATTTCTACACGAAACGCTAATTTTTCATTATTCATTTTCTGACATTGTATTAGATTAGTACAAAATATTAGGCACAAAAAATTTTGTAGTATAATTTTTAATATTTTTTTTGTATTACCCATCCTGTATATTTCTTTTACGTTCTTTTGCACTAGTTACTTTGCCTATTCTTGGACCTAATCCTAATTTGGTTACGCTTGCAGACCAATGCAAATATTGATTCCGTAAGATCTTAAGATCCTGTTGATCTACATATTCTTCGTAATTCAGTGTTTTCAATTTTTCTACATAATCGCCAGAAGAATTGGTTTTGTTATATTCTTCTATAAATTCATTTCTTAAATTATTGCAAGCATTCATATATCCCAGCAATTGATTATAAATTTTACTTAAAAAAGAATCCTGTATTTTATGATCACTTATTGAATTTTTTTTATATATTACTTTGAAATGTTCTGAATAATGAAACATTGTATTAAGGGATACTTTATCATAGATATTACGAGGCTTTCTTTTTCCTTTTAAGATAAACCTGGAGTCTACACCATGAACATGTGGAGTAAGTCTTTCTATCCAAATTTGTTTAGGATCATCAATATACCAACCCTCTTCAATCAATATTTCACGAAATCTTTTACATTCTGTGTCATTTATTTCTTCCTTATATAAATCTACATTTTCTTCAACCAGATCCACATAACACCCTCCTATGTCAGAATGCACTCCGGGTAATGTAAATTCCAGACCTTTTACGCCGGATCTTTTAATATTTGTCAGATCGAAATTATCGCGATGTTCATCATCTGCTGCCAGTTGTAAAATAAAATAGGCTTTATTTACAGAATCAAGACCCAATTGCGCTGTATCATCATCGATTATACTTACATTTCCAACTTTTTTTCCTCTATGATCCATACCATAAGCAGCCACAGTATCATAAAGTCCGACAAAATTGAAACTTATGTTTTTAGGAATAACTTTATTTGCAACCAGACAAGCACCGAAATAACCATACTGTGTAACTAATGGATTATCAAGATCCACTTTGACACGATTATTAAGATTATCAAAAGGTGCCAAAGCCATTCCTTTTTTATTGTCAATCCTTAATACCGTTGCAGCTTTTGTTGCTATATGAACGAAATGCCGGGCTGCTGTTGCTCCTCGGCTAAATCCATATACATTAACTTTTAAATGAATATCTTTACCTGCATATTTGGCAAGTGCTTCAGAACTATTCTTACATCCTTTTGATACTTTAGCAGGCACTCCCCGATCACCGGTTCCAAAAGGTATCCCAATATTATTAGGTTTTGTGGTAAATGGAATGGATTCACTCTCTAAATCTTCAGTTCCGATACCTTCGATATAGACCCGAATCTGGTTTTCAGCATTTGGATCTACAGCATCATATCCTCTGGCTACGTTCGAATAGTCATTTGTATAGCTGTCATCTACATGATTGGAATTTTCATGTTGCGCACCGGCTTGGGTATTGGTTTTATTATTCTGGGTTCCGTCAAAAAAAAGATTCAAAGTCACATCAATGGTATTGACAGGCTTGTCATTCGGATTGATTTTTTCAGCCGGATTATAACTTACGCCGGTTTCATTTCCCTTTTGTTCCACAGAAACGGCACTGTTGTGAATGATTTCTTCTTTGGCATAGGTTTTATAATCTCCGCTTGTACGGATCACAGTCTTGCCTTCTATGATATATTCGATGCTCATGACTCAATTAGTGATTTTTGGATTTCTCGCCGCTGTTGTTCTGAACCTCTTTTTCCGCATGGTGCTCCACCTTTCCTTCACTGTTGATCTCCACCCCTTTCATGGAAGTGAGCTTATGTTCTTTTTCGCCGTAAACTTCCATGTCGCCTTTTACATAATGGCTCATTCTTCCTACCACATTGGTCATAAAATCTGCACCAGTAGAAAGATATTTCATAGAGCCTACGCTTTCCGTATGGTTCACCATAATCGTATCGGATTTATTCATTCCGACCGTCGTTGTCATGTTCATTCCAACGTTGATGTTCATATTTTTACAATTAAGCGTCATCGTCTCCGGAGCCGTAATGGTGATATTACTTCCGGTGGTATCCAGATGAATTTCGTTGCCCGACTTATCGGTTATGATGATGCTTTCGTCTTCGGTAAAGACCACCCGGTGACCGCTTCTGGTCTGGATGGATTTCACCCTGTTATCCACACCGCCGCCAAGTCCGACCCCACCGTGGAACATTCCTCCCATCACGAAAGGCCTATCCGGATGGCTATGTACAAAATTCACCATCACCTGGTCACCGACTTCCGGAATGGCTACGTAGCCTCTGTTTTGGGTAATCTGATCCGTTCCGCCTGCGTCAGGGCTCATCATCCGGATAAAATGGGTAGTATCATTGGTCTGCCAGTCGAACCGCACCTGTACCCTCCCCTGTCCTTCCGGATCTGCATTGGAAACGACCGTTGCGATTTGCGGTTCCGCCTTCGGAACTTTAAATTCCGGTTTTGGCATAAATCCGGTATCCGAAGCGATTCCCTCAAAACTTCCGGTATAATGCCCGATGGTATCGATTTCATGAGACGTTTCCGTCACCATAATCCTGGTGAAATAATCCGACTCATTACTGTCAACTTTACGCATCTGAACATCAACAACACAGCCGGGATGTAAGAACGGAACCGTAGTATTCCCGGATAGGGAAAATACATTTACCGCTTCGCTTCCCGCCGTACTTCTCTGAGAATACTCGATATCGAGATGAGTGGATGCTTTAATCGGTGCTACCTGTAAAGCCGGAGTTTTGTATATTTTATCATTATGAGCGTAGGCCGTTTTTGCCAGGTCGCTGACGTGCTTGATCGGTGTTTCTCCGGAGGTCAGTTTTTCATGTTTGCTGCTGTTGTAGCCGTAGAACTGTGGTTTTGTATGAACCGCTTTTAATTCCACCCTGATGTCATTGGCACTGCTTCCGTAGGTTAATCTTATAGGTTTATTCTGAAGCGGAAGCTTCCCGAAATGAAGGACTTCACCGTCATAATAAAACTGTTCGCCATACGCTTCGGCCATTCTTGCCAGATAGTTATAGTGCGTTTCGTCATACTGACTGCTGTAAATAATCTGTGAATAATCATTGGTATCCACTCTTACATCGAACCGGCTGGAATCAATCCCCTGCTTAATGACTTCATTGGCAATGATCCCCATATTCACCGGAGAAGCACCGCCAAAACTCTGCATGTGAGGTGCACCGTCCAGCAGAATGGTCGGGCTGTATCCCGTAAGCACAATGTTTCCGAGGCTCATTTTTTCCTGGCTGAAACCTACTCCGGTAATGACCCCTACAAAAGTTCTTTCAGGGCTGTTGTCGATATCTTTATAGGAAATAACGGCGGTCAGGCGTTTCCCTAGGAATTTATTGGCTTCTTCCAGAGTATGGGTCTGACGGTCTCCCAGAGCATCGTGAGCCAGTGTTACACTGAATTCATGATGGCGTCTTGCACTTTGGGTAAGCTTAAAATGTTTGTAATAACGGATCACTTTCCCTTCGATAACCAAAGAGAGTTTCACCAGCCTGTTGATTCCGGTATGGTGGTTCTGAGAAATTCCGTCGGCATTCTGTGACGGACGGAATGAAGGGCTGTTTGCTATATCTTGTGATTCTGTTTTCATATTTCCTGTGATTTGGATAGGTTAAACATGATTTCTTAAAAGGCTACTGCCTGAGGATTGGTGTATTTGATTCCTTAACGGATCTGGAAAGGATTTTAGTCTTTCGCAGTAAAAAATCGGGCATCAGATCGGTTGGCAGGTACAATGTGCTCTGGCCTTTTTGCTTCAGCTCATCACTGATTCCGGGATTCCACGAAAGAAGTTTTTCCATATCTACGTCCAGTTCGTCTGCAATGATATTTAAATTAAATCCTGCATTGATATCGGTTTCTGCAAGTTGGGAACGGTCCTGTTTACTTCCGCCATTGGTAAAAAATACGGTATTGATTCTCGAAGAATTATAATTGCTCAGCACGCTTTGCAGTTCGCCGGTGGCATAGCATGCATTCAGGTATTTTTTAACATGGTTGATGGTTTCTTCCGGCAGATATTTATAAAAAACATGATACTGTGAAGAGCTGGCTGCAGCCATGGCCTTGGCGATATTTCCTTCACCACAGTTGTAGGCCGCCACTACCGTTATCCAGTTGTTATATTTCTTATAAAGGTTGGATAAAGAAACGGCTGCGGTTTTGGTGCTTTTATAAAGGTCATTTCTGTTCTGCTCCGTCAGGCCGTACTGGTTGGCATGGGCGGTCATAAACTGCCACACTCCTACTGCACCGGCTCCTGAGGTAATATTTCTGTTGAAATGGGATTCAATTAAGGCTAAATTTCTCAAATGTCTTGGCAGCCCTTTCTGCACCAGGGAATATTCGATAAAATCTACAATTTCTTTATTGGCATTGATGATGCTTTTATACTTCCTCACACTGCTTTCCGAAGTATCGGAAGCGGTAAGGAACTGGGCATTCGCCATCTGTGAAGTCATCAGAAGTATTGCCGTAAGTACGATATGTTTGAGATTCGGTTTCATTGTATCAGGTTGCATTAATTTTAACCGTAAAAAGCGAAAAGATTCAAAACATATTCAGACTGTTTTAAATCGTAAAGAATTTTTATTCCACTTTCCAGCTCAGTTTTTCTTCCTCGGAATTCCAGTCGACATGAATGGTCTGGCCCGGTTTTACTTCTTCTCTTACAATCATTTTGGAAATCGGTCTTGCCAACTGTGACCGGATAACTCCGGAAATCTGCCGTGCCCCATATTTACTGCTGAATCCGCCTAATGCAAGGTTCTTAACTGCTTCATCACTGATTTTCAAGCTCATTCCAAGTCTGGTTAATGAAGCATGCAGTGATTTTAACTGAATATTGAAGATCCTTTCTGCAATAGATTCGGTAATCGGTGCAAACGGAATAATCTCTGTGATCCTTGCCAGAAATTCCGGCCTGAAACGTCCTGAATTCGACATGATCTGCATCAACGAATTGGATTCAGGAATTTTCCCTTCTTCAAACTGCTTTACGATTTCTTCGCTTCCGATGTTTGAGGTAAACAGGATCAGCGCGTTGCTGAAATCCCCTTCTTTTCCAAGCTTATCATGGACTTTTCCTTCGTCCATGATTTGTAAAAAGACATCAAATACCGAGTGATGCGCTTTTTCAATTTCGTCAAATAGCACTACCGTGTACGGCTGCTGCCTGATTTTATTTACCAGCATTCCACCTTCTTCATATCCGACGTATCCCGGAGGCGCACCATACAAAAGTGCTGCGGAATGCTCTTCCTTAAATTCCGACATATCAAAACGGACCATGGCTTTTTCATCATTGAAGAGCAGTTCCGCCATGGATTTGGCCAGTTCGGTTTTTCCGGTTCCGGTAGGTCCCAAAAGGAAGAACGATCCTATCGGCTGCCCCGGCTTATTCAGTCCACTACGGTTTTCAACAATCGCATCGGAAAGGATTTTCAGGGCATGATCCTGACCAACAACCCTGTTCATCAAAAGCGATTCCATGTTCAGGAGCTTTTCTTTTTCCTGGGCCTGGATTTTCCCGATCGGGATATTCGTTTTAGCCGCCATTACTGCCGCCAGCTCCAGACGATCTACCTTTTCCCTTTTTACGGAAGCATGCTGTAAAAGTTCTTCGTAAGTATCTCCGATGATTTTCTGAATGTGTTCAACCGGCATGGAATTGTCGATCTGTGGCTGCTCACTCAAAGATCCCCACAGAATCGGGCTGATTTTATCCCTCAGCAAATTATACATCCAGATCAGTTCGTCGGCTTTATCTTTTTCATCAAAAAATTCCTCTTTCAGAATTTCATCATATTTCATTTTCCAGTTTTCCAATTCCTTTTCAGAAAGTTCGTCAAGCATTTTGATGGCAGCCATGGTCCGGTCCAGCAGGTCGATGGCGGCATCGGGCAGCTTTTTTCCTTTGGCATATCTTTTAGCCAGCCTTACACATTCCGGAAGGGCTGCTTTTTCCACTTCAATGCCGTGGTGCTTTTTATAGCCATCCAAAAGAACATCGATCATTTTTACACAGGTTTTTTCATCCGGCTCTTGGACCGTCAATACCTCAAAACGCCGGTTAAAAGCCTGTTCCGGCTCGATAATTTTTCGGTATTCTTCCTGGGTAGTAGCTCCGATGACGGTAATCTCACCTCTTGCCAGTTCTGGTTTTAATAAGTTTGCCACGTTTCCGATGCTTCCCTTCGGATCCAGCAGGGTATGGATTTCATCGATAAAAAGAATGGCTTTTTCAATCTTTTTACATTCGTTAATCACTTTTTTCAGGCGGTCTTCAATTTCGCCTTTGTAGGAAGTGCCGGCCAGCAAAGCTCCCGTGTCCAATTCCAGCAAAGTTCCGTTTTTAAGCATATCGGGAACATTTCCTTTGATAATTTCTATGGCAAAACCTTCTACAAGAGCAGTTTTTCCGACGCCCGGCTCACCGATGATGATTACATTCGGTTTGCTTCTTCTGCATAAGATTTCAACGAGCATTCTCAGCTCTTTATCTCTTCCGATGATGTTTTCAATCTCGCCTTTTCTCGCCTGGGCCGTGCGGTCTATGCAATAGCTTTTTATTGAAGGAAAGGAATTGTCCGAATATTCGGAACCATTGGAGAAGATGGAGGAAAATTCTCCATTTCCGGAAGTTTCGTAAGGGGTATCTTTTCTGTATAAATTAAAAATCTCGTGTTCCCTCAGCGGTAAGGATTTCAGCTGCTGCAGAGTAAAGGCAACCTGCGGTTTTACAATAGCCGTCAGAATACAGACCGGGGTAATTTCATCCAGGCCAAGCTTCAGCCGGATGTCATCTGCTTCTTCCACGATATGATCTACGGAATCATCCTCCTTTACTTCATCCGGCAGATGGGTGGTTTTCGGATAGTCCTCGATACGCACATCGGCCCATTCGTAGAAATATCCCGGATCCTTATCAATGCTTCTCAGGAATTCATTAAGCCCGATATCCCTGTGCATCAGGGCCTGCAGAATATGCGGCGCCCCATATGTCCCGTTATAATTTTCCTTCGCGATCGATTGTGCAATATGAAAAAGCTGTTTTACCGTCTCGTTGGTTACAAGTACTCCCATGGTGTTATTTTCTCAATTAATATTCTGTGTGATTGGTGTATTCATCGGCCGTTTCTGCTGAAATGCAGCAAAAACCAATCCATAACCGACTGAATTTTACTGCTTACTAAGATATTGATTTTTTTTGAAAATATGAATATATATCCCGTCAATATGACATACCGGAATTATCCACGCCATACCACTTTTTTATTCCAAAGGTAAAAAAAGACCGTCTTACAAGGACAGTCTTTTTTTGTTATGGTATTTATACACAATCTGTTTTTACACTGACGGCCACAGACCTCTGTAAGACGAATTTCCGTAGTCGATAGTTTCTGCACTCACTATGAAGCTGATCAGCATGTTATTTTCATCTACTGCATCGAATTCCACTTCGTGCTGGATCACGTAACCGTTTTCCCATGAAAGAGTAATCAATGTACCTTCTTCGTGGGATTTATTGAAAGTAATTTCACCTGTCGTAGGTTTGTATTTTCCGTTCAGTAAGCTTTCCAGGATGTCGGATTTTTCAGTAGCTTCTACTGTAAGCTTGATCAGTGCGTTAGAAGGATCTGAAGCTACGCGTCCGGAAACGTCTGTGGATCTTGATACGCTGTAGTTTAGCTTTAATAATTTTTGGCCTTCGCCACCGTTGAATTTTAAGATTCCTCTTGAATTTGCTGCCATGATTTGTAAATTTTAATCGTTAATACTATTTTGTGATTCGGTGATTGTGATACAAAGATAAAACAGCTATTATTTTTTTAAAAATTTTTAAATCCTAAATTTAATTTTTGTCGTAATTCTACGATTTGATGTCGTAATTCTACGATATTGGATTTAACAAATCCTTAACGAATCCTGATTTAAAATCAGTTACGACAGTTCGCTTACAGTAAAAAAGCTTTTGTTTTTTACACCAAAAAGGGAAATCGTATAATGGATTTCAATCGCTTTTACCATGCCGGAATCTGAATACAGGGTATATTTTCCGGTAAAACTTTTGTCCTCTTCTGCCGGAGCCAGTGATTGAAGAAGAGCCATTTCCTGATCGTAGTCCGCACTTTCCACTTTCTGCTGAATATCGACAGGAATATTTTCTTCGCCAATCGACTGCGTGAGAAAAGATCTGCCGTTTGTAAAGCCTTTTCTTAGTGCGGCAAAATAGGCTTTAATAAAAATATCTTCTTTCATCCGGCTTTCGAAAATGCGCTGATCGAGGACAGCCGTTTCAAATTCGTCGAGGTATATTTTTGCATAAGGATCCGGAAAAAGATCGGTAAGCCTTTCTTTGATCTTACCAAAATCCCTAATGGTCTCTTGGGGCAGTGATACGCTTAAAACCCTTCCTCTCAGATCCGTTTTCACCTCAACCGGATTGAGGGAGCGCATCAATTCCGCAGCAAGATCCGCCATCATACTGCCCTGACCTTCGGAGAAGTTGTTTTTAAATATCTGAAAGAAATGACAGTCGCCTTCTTTCCGCAGCCATTTTAGTGAGACGGTGTACGTCAGGGTATTGCTTTTTTCTTCCAGGCCGTTGTCTTCGATTTCTTTACTGACAACAGAAAATATCCTGCTGAAATTTTCAGGATGGAAAGGGATCTCCGGATTTAGCTTAGGGTTTTTGAAAGACGCATCGTTCCGGCTGTTGTATTCACGGATTCTGATGAGATCGGGAATCATCAGTTTTTTTCCAGGAACAAGCTTTTCATGGATCAGATCTTCCCTTGCACAGCGGGTATTGTGAAATTCTTTCAGGTATTCCGGGTTTTCAAGATGAATTTCTTCAGATATGCTTTCCAGCGTTTCCCCGGAAAGAATAAAATGAATGGTCATATTATTTCTGTTTTTGGCACTACCTAATTTAAATCAAAAATTTTATTTTACAAAATTGTTTTAAGATAGCCCGATGCTCATATTTTAAATACAGCCTCCGCAAAGTGCTTTTGAATAATAGGAGGTTACAGGTGATCTTTTATAATACGCAAGACTGGTAGAAATATGATTACAGAAGAAACTTCTCTCTTCCAGCATTTAAACCAGGTTCTGCTTTGGATTATTTATTTGCTTTTTGTGAATTCCAGATATTTGTCTCCGCATTGGGTGAAATGGTCGAATTCATTCATGGAATTTCCGTAATTCTGGATAATGATTTTATCACCTTCATACAGCCCGCCGATTTCGCCCATGGCAATCTCTGTGATTTCCCCGGTTTTTTCGTCGGTTTCAGTAGAAACATTTCCTGCAGCAATTACTTTTCCTCTATCGTAAATTTTGAAAACAGGCTTGCCATCCGTATTTTTAAATTCTATAGAAAACCTTCCGCCATCACAGGCCGTCGCAATAAATTTACCTTCTACGGAATTTTTTGTAGCTTCAGCCTTAGGAGTTCCCGGGCGGGCATCTTCTGTATTTTCTTCAGGTTTTTCGGTACTTTGTTTTTTCACCACATCTACAGTCTGATCCGCAGGCGATGAAACAACGGATGACCTTGGTTTGTTTTTTGTATGATTTGATTCATTTTTATTACAGGAAATCGACGCCAGTCCAGCGATGAGTGAAAGTCCTAAAAGTTTTTTTCTGATCATACCGTATTTTTGAATTTGCTTGTCTCATCAAAAATACCATAAATTTTTATTGGAAAAAGTTTTTTGTTTTAAATTATCCAATTCCCTGCTCTCGGATTGTCATTAATCAGCATTATACATTACCGTTCTCTTTATATTATTTCCCTGTTTTTCAAATGTAATGTCGGTCGTTCCTCCAGCATACAACATTTCGATGTTTACTTTGTTACTGGTTACTTTAAAATCAATATTCATTAACCCGTTTTGGTTGATTTCCATCGATGTATTTTTTACCGGTAATTTTTCCGGAAGATATTTTGAATCCTTTACCGCTGCTTTGTTAATGAGATCTTTGTATACTTTTTCCAAAGTGGCTGAAGATATGATACATTCCTGTCCGGAGGCCATTTCACCGGTAATTTCTTTGCAGGAAATATCTGTTTTGCGCTGGGGAGATCCGGCTGCTTTCAGACCGCAAAGTTCAGAAAGCGAATGCTTGGTGAAGATTGTTTTGTCATAACTCAGCTCAACAGGCGATTGGGGATCTGCCGTAATATCATAAAGCTTTTTGCTTTCCGGAATAAACTCCAGCCAGGCTACCGTATTTTCAACGGCACGCAATTCGCCGGTCCGGTCCGACATTTCCTTTGCATAGACTTCGATGGTAATTTTACGGTCTGAAATATTTTCAATTCTTACTGCAGTTTCCCTGAATTTCTTTAAAGCTTCCAGGTTGCTTGAGAAAACGAGTTCCTTCAGCAGATCTTCACATGAATATTTCTTGTCTGCCTGAGGTTCGGTATTCTGCTTTACCGGTGTACCAGCTTTTGAAGCCATTTCCGCCTGAGATTCCTTCCGGTTTTTACTGCAACTCAATACAAGGATCAAGCATACATACACGCCAAAGTTGAATGCTGCTTTTAAAAGATTTTTCATAGGTCAAAAATATGCATTCAGAAAACATTCTTCCTTTTCAAAATCATTTACGGTTTCCGATGCTTTTATTTTTCTTCATCAATTCATCAGCAAAATCCCTGAATGATTTTTGGGTGGCGGGCAACCCGTTTTGTAATACATCTTCACTTTTTCCTTTAAGATGGATGTTCGTAATACGGCCGTCCGGATCATATGAAAATATATAGGTTTCGTAATAGGTATCCGATAATTGTTCGTCTACATACATTTTCACTTTAAAGGTAACGGTGATCCGGGGAAGACTGCGTTGAACTTTTTCCGCTGTGTACGTCATCGCACAACCGGACCCGCAACTCAGGACAAAAGATCCGTATGCTCCTGCAATTTCTTTTTTATCGACCATGATTCGCCGGTCATTATTCTGACTCATGGATTTCAATGGCATATTGAAACAGCCGATGATGGTCAACAGGCATCCGATAATGTATTTTTTCATTTTCACGTGTGTTTATCTAAATTTATGCAGTCGATCAATCACTTCATTTTCTTTAGAGGAAAAACATCATTTCCCGGGTTGATAAAATAAACCGGACTTCCCGATATAAAGAATTCGTCATCCCGTTTTTCTATATAGATGGTTCCCATCTCCTTATCTTTCGGATTAAAAGCGATGCTGATCTTATCCTTTTGGACCAATCGGCTTTTAATATTCTTATAGATCTTTGGTTTTGCTTTCACCATCGCTGTACTTTACGGTAATGTTATTAAGCTTTATAATATGTATATCAAACCCGGTCTTTATTCCGTCCCGGTTTTTTGCGGAGAAGTGATAATTGCCAATCCACTTATTTTCATTATCATACTTGCTTTGTGAAGAAGGCTGACCGATAAAATTAATGAATAAAATAATAAAACAGATTATTGATTTCATAGCAATTGATAAAATATTACGAAAATGACCGTTAAATTCAATTCACCTGTACCCGGCTTTTATGAACATAACCTGTAAGTCCCTTTTTAGTCTTTATTAAGAACCAGTCGCCATTGGTATTTATTACCTCTATATTTTCTCCAGAATTAATCTTTTGTAAAATTGGTGACGAGGTACCTTTATCTTTTCTTAAGTTGGTATATCCATCCGGATCCTGAATGGTATATTGTTTTGCCGAGTTTTCAACACCCTCTGTACGACACTTTCGATTTCTTTCATTTTCAGCAGGAATCGTCTTAAGCTTTTCCGACCAGCCGGATTTCGTAATATCAATATTCTGTATGACATCACAAATATATTTTACTGCATTTTCTGACACATCCGACATGGTTTTGTAGATGGTATGTTTAAGAATCCAGGTATCGTTTTCAGGAATGATATAAAATTCTTTCTCATAATAGCCCCGGTCAGGAAAATAGGTCTTCACCATGAAACCTTTACTGCCGGGAATTTCAACAATATCTTTAATGACATTTCCACCATCCTCAGAGAAGTTCGTCGTTTCCAAAACCTCATCATAGCCTCCAGCCTTATTTCCGAAAAACACAAACAAATCTTCTCCCTGGTAGGCTGCGTTGCTGATTACCTTATCGGCAATTCCATCCTTATTGATATCAAAAGTTCTGATGAAGAAAGATTTGTTATTGACGTAGGTTTCGAATGTTGCATGTGCCTTTTGTCCTGAACTATTTTTTAAAGATGAAGATTTATCATTAATTTCATCGGTAATCTGCTGTTCTTTATTATGAATAATCTGTTTATGATCAGCCGTTTGGGAACAGCTGTTAAGCAGTAATAAATACAAAACAATTTTTTTCATTTTTGTGCAGGAGTGTTTTTAAAGTGATTGATTTTACGTATAGTTTTTTTTATACTAAATCAATTCTCAAAATTTTGATCAGCATTACTGTTTTTTAAATTCACCTTTGTTGAAAACATATTTTTCCGATAATTTCCGATGGCCATTCGTTTCGGCAAAAATTGAAATTTCATATTTTTCATTGATGGAAAATGTTTTTACCGTATTGCTGCCACCGTTACTATCTGCAACATTGATCCCTCCCATTACGGATTTTCCCTTAACTGAAATCAGATAAACCAGTTCGCTGTCTCCTCCCATATTTTCAATAAGATATACTTCATAACCATCTTTTGAAAAGATTTCGGCACTTCCGTCAGCTGTAAGATCAAATTTTTTCATAAATGATTTTTGCAGCCATTCTTCAGGCTGATTGCTAAATTTTACTTTACTTTCCAGATCTTTATAATCAACCGGCAGAAGGTTAATCGATTTATTTTCAGAATTCCGGGCCTGAATATTTCTGGTTTCTCTTGCCAACGTACAGCGATCCGGAGCGTAGAAGGTTCCTTGGGGAGGGCTGATCACTTTCCATTGGATCTCATTGTTATTAATAGAAGCAATTTCAAATCTTCCTTTTTTTCCTGAAGAATCAAAGAAACTAAAAAACTCTCCTGTGATTTTTCTATCCCGGACCTCACCTGAAACGTTATATTCCTTTGTACTTTCACAATCGATCTTTCCACCGCTGTTGGCTATCGCACAGTATTGCGCTTTTATCAGGTTTCCTTCCTGAACAATGGTCAGGGTAAACTGCTCTTCAGGTACATCGGCATCTTCTGATTTCTTCTCGTAAATCCATTTGCCGGACCAATCGGTTTGAGTGATGGTCTTCTTTTTATCCTCAATTTGTGTATTTACGGTTGTTTTTTTATCCGTTGCTTTGGCATTATTATCTTTACAACTTATGATAAATAAAAAGCTTAATATTAGAAATCTCATAAATTTAATTAAGGTTTAAAATTTAGGCAATCATCTACTCTATTTAACCAACCTTTCAAAAAGACATCTTGGTTGTTCTTTTTTCCATCTGTAAAAGTTAGATTAGTATAATATTGTTTTCTGATTTCAGCAATTCGTGTTAGTAATTTATCCTGATCATGAACATTATTTAGAGCTTCAATTGTTTTAGAGCCAATAGTTCCATCATCTTTAATATCTTGTTCAAATTCATCTTTTAAAAGTTTTTGTACTTGCTTTCCAGCTCCACCAGAAGTAATTGTCCAGTCATAAACCATTAATCCAACTCTTTCATCTTCTATTTTGCAAAAGCCTTTCGGTTCCCAATATCTTTTCCTATAAATGGTAGTTGCCTGTTCATCAGTAATAGCTTTTAAATTATCCAAGGTAGGCTCTATATTTACATCTTCTTTTGCATACTTCTGCCATGTTGCAAATGTAATACCTTTATTTGTTGCACCTCCTTTATCTGCAGGATGATCTACAAATCCACCTTCGTGCTTAAGAATAATTGGAGCTACTTTTTTAAATTTGCTATCACAGTCTATAGCCGCTGTGGATAGAGCTAATTTTTGCTGAGATTCGAATTTTTTCATGCAATTGCATGTATTCACAAAACCAGATTCTAATGCTATTTGCAATAAGTTTTTACCATTTAATGAAGTAGAATTTTTACAAAAAAATTTGTCATCCATATACTTTTTATCAAACTCTCTTACATCCAAATGTATCCAACTATAGGTATGATTGCCATCAATAATTTTATTATCCGACTGTAAGCCAATTGGCTCTAAGCTAAAATTATTTTTTTCAGTCCAGCTTGTTTTTGCATTTAGGTATTTGTAGAAAATATCTTGTCTAATTTGTGTAAGTTCTGCAATATTTTTATGTAACTGACCTCTTATTTGCCATTTACCTTTATCAAACTGAATATCAATAGCTTTTCCTTGGTGATTTGTAGTTTTAAAATTTTTAAATCTGCATCTATATCCAGAACTAATCTTTCCAAAACTATATGTTTTCTGTTTACTTAAATAAAATAAAACTGCTTTAAATCCAAATAGAAGTGACCTGTGAACACCTGGAAATTCATATTTGTTCGACTTTTCGGGCTCAGTATTATCTCCCGTCTTGTCACCAAATCCATCACATTTATTTACTTCTTTTATTCCTTTTAGTTTACTTACTGCTTGTTTACCTTTTGTTGAACAAGAACATGATAGTTGATTCCAAACTGTTTTAGATATATCAAAATTTAGCGAAAACTCATCAATTGCTCTTATAACATTTCCACAAACCTTCCCAGTCTCCGGAACTTTCATATAATCCCGCTGAAACTGCTTAACCATCTTTTCCGTCCTGTCCGTGAATTCGTCTGTAGGGACATTTCCTCCAAACCCGGCAAGTCTGATATTTATTTCCCGGATCAATTCATTTTTATCGCCTTTTTTAATACAATATTTTTCTCCACAATCCGCGCTTTTTGCTTCCTGATCCTCCACCACACTCGTCGTTTTCCCTTCCGGCTTTGACGGAGTGGCTTTTTTATCCGGTTTTACGGTGCCTTTGGATTCGGCCCAGTCCCAAAGCTCGTTCCATTTGTTTCTTACATTTTCGGTGATGGCATCGAGGATGCCGCTTTCTTCTTTTTGGGAAGCAGGCTTGGAGGCGGCCGGTGAGCCGGGGGCCTTGGCCGGGGCTTTCGGAGCCGGGGCCGGACTGTTTCCTTTGACAGGTGCAGCCGGTGCAGGTTGTTGTACCGGCGGTCTGTAAGCCGGATTTTTCAGCTCTACATTATCGGAAGCATGTTTTTTATCTTTGTAATATTCTACCGTGACGTAGAATTCCAGTTCTTTAGGATCCCTTTCACCCTGTGCCGCTTTCTGCATCAGAGCTTTGGTGAGAATAAATTCAGCGGTTGCCGTTCCCGTTCTGCCGACGACGGCCTGCCTGCTGTCTACGAATTTGTTTTTGCTGTTGTGGCCTTCACCGGCAGCATCGTCTTCCCAAAGGGTGAAAAGTAGTTTTTCGCCGGTAAGGTTGACACAATGCGCAAGGGCCACCATCTTTTCGGTATAGCTGAAAACCGTTCCGGGAGAATCGTCCACATAGCGGAGTTCCACCTTATTGATCTTCGGAATCCCTGCCGGCTGCGGCGTAATATCGATAGTCGTGGGGCCGCTTCCTTCCGGCTCATGAAGATACGCTTCGAGGCGGTAGCTATTTTTGGAAGCGACTTCCCCAAAGGTAAAACTTCCGTCGCCTTTCTTTTTAATATTGGTTGTCGTAAAGCTGCCGTTGGAGCGCTTTTTGAAAAGTTCCCACGTTACGTCAGCGGGATTTCTTTCACCGGCCGGTGTGGCGGGATACCAGTCGGTAACTATATACGTGGTTTGCTCCCCTACTTTCGGAGCNGAAAAGTTCCCACGTTACGTCAGCGGGATTTCTTTCACCGGCCGGTGTGGCGGGATACCAGTCGGTAACTATATACGTGGTTTGCTCCCCTACTTTCGGAGCAGGGTTTCCGGAGATTTTTGAAACACCTTTTTTAGACATGGAACGTGTTTTTTAGTTTCACATGAGTTCAATAAACCTATTTGACCTTCTGAATTGTCCTTTTTTTAGAAGTATTTCAACCGATTCACCTACGCTGATTTAATTCGATTCCTGTAAATATAGCCCTCTTTTCCATCTTTTGTTTTTACTAGAAACCAGTCACCGCTGTTATCAAGAACCTCTATAAAATCACCGGATTTTACTTTTTGTATTACCTCAGAAGCAGTAGATTTATCTTTTCTTAAATTGGTATAGCCATCAGGATCCTGAATTTTATTTGTATCATACCGCTGGCGTAAAAACGATGAAATCAGATTAATCCTTGAATTGCCTGCAATGTAGCTTTCATAACCGTCGGTTTTGTTTTCTTTTAACTTTTCCTGAGCTTCATTTTCTGTATCAGCAGCATTAACAAGATCTTTTTTAGAAATGATATATCCATGTTTCACCAATATTTTAACCGCGTTAAAATCCTCCTGCCTGATGGCAAGTGCCATAGGGTCTTCAAGCTTTGAAGCATCAATCTTATATTTTTGTATAAAATATTCAAGCCAACTGCTGTCGGTGTAATATTGCAGATCAAAAAAAGTCTCATTATTAATTAAAGCAGATAGATTTTTAACATCAAAATCAGCAATGACCGGATTCTGTTCTTCAAAGAGCTGTAGCTTTTTCTTAAATTCCTGAATGTCATTATTGCTTTTGTTAATCAAATCATTTGGTGTAAACTTTATTATTGTTCCTTCGTTGAACAAATCGGTGAAGCTAATTTTTTCCATACTTTTTTTTTCATTTTTTTTTCCTAATGACCTCCACTGGCTCAATGACATCAAATCTCCACTGACGGTATCATAATAGGACACCGAACAGTCGCTTTTATCGACATAAAAAATATTCCAGACACTATTGCTGAATTCACCTTCCTGTTCTTCTTTAATGATGTAATATTTTTTATTTTTATAATCTCCTTCATCAACAGTAAAAATAATCTGGTGCTTATCTGTTTTATAGGTATTAACCGCTTTTGAAACCTCAGGTATCTGAGTAATCTTGTTATAGGCATTTTCTTTACTGCAATTTTCTTTTTCCTGATTTTTGCCCTGGCAGCTTAACAGCTGGAAAGCCATTATAAAAACAACAATTCCTCTCATTTTAACTGTTTTAAAAGTTCAATATCTTTTTTAATTTCTGCCTTCTCTTTTTCATCTTTCGATTTACAAAGTTTACATGCCAACATATTTTTATAGTCATTTAGAGTTGAATTGAAATTATCCTTAACCGCTTTTTTATATTGCTGTGTACCGGTTAAACCATTTTTAGGTTCTCCGGTAGCATAAGCACCTTTCAGTCCGGTATCTTCAAGACCTGCTACAAAATCATCTATGCTTTTTGAATTGTCCGTCAGTGCATGATGTGCATCCGGAAAGTTTTTTTTAAGAAGTTCAATATATCCGTCAAAACCGGCTTCTTCCGAAGTAAAGTTCGCAAAACTTTCTACGCGTGCCTCATATTTTCCATTATACGTTTCATGGGTTGCCATACTTTTCTTACCTGCATCTCCGGACCCCTTGATATTCATAGGATTGTTAAGCGGGGTTTTCAAGCTGAATCCGTTTTCCTGTCTTCTTTGAGCGATCATATACAATCCCTTGAATTTATTAGCTGAAGTATGAGAAGAAACATGGCTGATCACTTTGGTTCCGAATGAATCGTAATATTCTTTCCGACCGTCTTTCTTTACTTTATCACAATTGCAGTCATCAATTTCCGGCAACGGATCTATAAGGGCAAAAACTTTAATTTCCTCTTCGTAGGCTGAGGCACTAACCGCTATTTTACCATTACTTGAATAGCCGCGTCTTCCATATACTCCGGTGAGCTCAGGTACAACGGATTCCAGATAATTATTTAACGCATGATATACGAATTTATAATTGGCAGCACTTAAGTCCTTGATTTCAGTAGCATAACTCGAATGATTTTCTCCATCTGAACTTCTTACTCCCACACATCCTATCAGATCCTTTGATTTCCATGGGTCAATTGAAATAGAGCTTCTGCTTCCCAATGTCATCGCGCCACTTGAAACTTCATCTTTCAGATCTTTTACAACTTTCAGGTTGGCTGCATTGTTATCTACAAACCGGTATCTGAAGCTTTCTTTATTGGCATGGTTTCTTGCTTGCATATATCTTATCCGGTAAAGAGAATCGATCGTATTCGGCGGGATCGGGCCACTTGAACCATAATTTTTATTATTGGTCTGTGCATGTCTTGCAACCGTTAATACAGTTGCTTCTGCATTTTCATGGGTCTTAAACTTAAGATCCTGTTTTAATTTCTTAACAGCCTCCCCTATTTTATTCCCTCTGTAGATGTACATTTTATAAAGCGGGAAAGCACTTTTGGAAGATGAAATCTTTTTGGAAAATATTTTATTATCTTCTTTATATTCCTCCATTCCATTATAGCCGCCATAATCAGGATACGAAATTAGTTTACCGGCTTTATCAACTTTTATCTCTGTAGCAATTTCACTGGATATATAAAGAACGGCTTCTTTTCCGGGACCTATTACTTTAGAAAATACTTCTTTCGGAGTTTGATCTACCACACTCGTCGTTTTCCCTTCCGGTTTCGCCGGGGTGGGTTTTTTATCCGGTTTTACGGTGCCTTTGGATTCGG